>CAJOOX010000207.1 GCA_905236195.1 uncultured Bacteroidales bacterium | reverse complement strand
CGTAATACTGTACCTCGGTCGCACCGACAGTCCCCGCGGCATCGAGCATCACACGGTGCATCGTGTAATTCTCGGATGCTGTGGGGGGCTGAGCCGGAGATATGGTATGCAGACCGATTAGAGCAGGAACTGAGAGAGTCAACAATAAACGCTTCATGTCCTCTTATCAATTGTTACTGTATAGAAATTGTCTCACCTGTCGGGATGTTATTGACCGTGATGGTCAGTATATAGAATCCCGGAGCATGTGTGCCGAGGCTGATATCAAGGGTATATGTTCCGGCAGCGACAGCATGCGGAGCCTCCTCATAGACACGGTCTCCCATCAGCGAATAGAATGCAATGGAGAGGGTAGCATCCGCCTCAAGACAGTAATCTACATGCAGACGGCGGGCGGAAGGATTGTAGGACGCATTGTAGGCTAAGCCTGACAGCGGGTCTGCTGCATTGCCGGAGTAGGAACCAGCAACTCTCTCCGACTTGCGGATGACTTCATTCACCTCGTCGTCTTCCAACATAGATTCCTGCGCAGATGGCGGACAGTAGAATGCCGTAGTGAAACGGGAAGGCATGCCCTCTTCACTCAGGCTGTCTGGCAGACCGACAGAGGTCATCTCATGGGTCGTGAGCACCGGATAGCGGTAGCCTCGTGCATACCAGCGGAGCACCTCAGTGCGAAGCATGGTCGCGCCGACGCTGTTCTCCGCCTGTTGCAAAAGCCAACGGGCAGTGTCGGCGGACATTGCCGCCATGCTGTCGATACCATAGCGTAGCATCAGCGAATCGGCCACTACGTCACGCGTCATTGAAAGTCTTTCGGTGCGTAAGCGAATCACATCACGCAGGGTGTCTCCGGAGGGGAGAATAAGTGTGCCCATAGCATCTGCCTTGGTAGTATAGCGGCCAAAGGAATGGATAAACATTGAGCCGCAATAGGAACCTCGTCCCGTGTAGATGCCTCCGACGCTATCTCCCATCTGCATAGGCAATGGTAACCACAATTCCTGTTCGTCGTAATGAATCAGTGTCGTGTGGTTCTCAAGCCCAGCCAGACGGATGCCGGCGGCGGAGGTCTGGTCATAGTAATACATGGTGCGATGCTCAGTCCCCGCCACCCAGTCATGCAGGCTATCGGCAGCATGGGAATAACGCAGCCGGTAGCGTCCGTCCACCACTTCTACATCGGACAGATTCCAGAGCACATGCTCGCCGCAGCGGCCCAGGTCTTGGAAAACGATTCGCTGTTCCGTCAGGCGGTCGCCGGGACGAAGCCCATTGGCTTCGGATTCAAGCACTTGGCCGAACCCGACAGCGTAGGTCGTAAGGGCTGCAGTACTTGCCAGTATTATATTTCTCATCTTCATAAAAGGGTTTGTTGTCAGAAATACTTGTTCTTGGAAATGTGTTATTGCATTTTCGGGTACAAAGATATGCATTATTTCTGATGTCTCCAAATATTGGGGCAAAAATGTGTCTTTTTTGTTGTTGTTCCGGTCAGGATTGTCCCTTTGTCCACCTTCCCGACAGCAATAAAAGGCACTCCAAGGGCTTGTGACCCGGATTCATAAACAGAATTCGGATATGCATCCGCAGGGGTGCAAAGCTCGATTGTCTGCCAATTCCCTGACCGGCCTCTGTTCGACCGTTTGACGGCTGTCAATTGCTTGACCGGAAACTGTTTGACCGTTTGACGGCTGTCAATTCTTTGCTGCAATTTGCAGCGACCATTTGACAGTTTTGGGAGCTATGAACTGTGATTTGGGAGTTTAATTCTTTTTCGCTCCGATGAAATAGATGGTTCTGGTGGAGTTAAGGCGCAGATGAAAAGTTCCGTGGCAAACTGAGGGTTGCTATCCAAAAAATGGTGCATACATGATACAAGATTGCAAGATTTTTCGTACCTTTGCACCATGGAAAGCAAAACATCAGAAACTCCCGCATAATGACAAAATGATGCTTTACACAGTATTTGCTGAATGGTGGAATTACGTCAGTTCCGCACAAAGGAGTGGATGGCGAGGGAAACGACTCCCCAAATCTCGAAGTTGTCGGTAGGACGGACGATGATGGGCTGGAAGTCCTTGTTGCGTGGACGGAGGATGAGCAGACCCTCGGCCTGGCGGGAGTAGTCGAGCTGTTTGAGCGTGAACTCGCCGTCATAGAAACAGACGGCGATGCAGCCGTCGGAGGGCGGGGTGCTGCGGTCGATGCAGACCAGGTCGCCGGGCATGATGCCGGCATCAATCATGGAGTTGCCCTTCACGCGGGCATAGAATGTGGCCTCGGGATGGCGGATGATGTCGCGGTTGAAGTCGAGCTGCAGATCGACGTAATCCTGGGCCGGGGAGGGGAAACCCGCATGCACGCCGCCGTCGGCGTAGGGCAGTGGCTGCCGGGTTTCGAAACTGGAGATGATGAATTTTACTTCGTCGGCCATAGGCAGAGATTAAAAGCAGGGCACCGCGAGGCACCCTGCTTTGTGGTTAACGGTTAGGTGTTAACGGTTATTGATATCAAGCCTTCTGGGCCTCGACAATCTCCTGGGTATCGGTGGCAATCATCAGCTCCTCGTCGGTGGGGATGACGGCTATCGTTACCTTGGAATCGGGCGTGGAGATGATGGCCTCGTCGCCGTGGATGGCGAGGTTCTTCTTCTCGTCGAGCTTGATGCCGAAGAACTCCATATCCTCGCACACGAGTTTGCGGGTGTAGTCGTGGTTCTCGCCCACACCGCCGGTGAAGGCGATGGCATCGACGCCGTTCATGGCTGCCACATAGCTGCCGATATACTTCTTGATGCGGTAGGCGTAGGCATCGAGGGCCATCTTGGCACGCTGGTTGCCCTCAAGCATGGCATTGTAGATGTCGCGCATGTCGGACGAAATGCCGGTGAGGCCGAGCATACCCGACTTCTTGTTGAGGAGCGTGTCGGCTTCCTGGGCTGTGAGATGTTCCTTCTCCATGAGGAAGGTGACGGCAGCGGGGTCGATGTCGCCCGAACGGGTGCCCATCACGAGACCTTCGAGAGGAGTGAGACCCATTGAGGTGTCCACGCACTTGCCGTTGACCACAGCGGTGATGGAAGCGCCGTTGCCCACGTGGGCCACGATAATCTTCGAGTTGTCCGGGTCGAGACCGAGATACTCGATGGCGCGCTTGGAGACATAGCGGTGGGACGTGCCGTGGAAGCCGTACTTGCGGAGGTCGTATTTCTCGAACAGCTCATAGGGGATGGCATACATGTAGGCCTTCTCGGGCATGGACTGGTGGAAAGCGGTGTCGAACACAGCCACCTGGGGCTTGCCGGGCATGAGTTTCTCGACAGCACGGATACCCTTGAGGTTGGCGGGATTGTGGAGAGGGCCGAGCACAGCACAGTCTTCGATGATGTCGATGACGTGGGCGTCGATGAGGACCGACTGGGTGACGCGCATACCGCCGTGGAGCACACGGTGGCCTACGGCATCAATCTCGTTGAGCGACTTGAGACAGCCGTATTTGGGGTCGAGGAGTGTGTTGAAGATGACCTGGACAGCAGCCGTGTGTTCGGGCATGTCGTGAGGCTGGGACACCTTCTCACCGTTGAATGTGAACTTGATGAAGGAATCGGGCAGACCGATTTTCTCCACACCGCCCTGGGCAACGACAGTCTTGCCGTCGAAGAGCTTATACTTTGCGGACGAACTGCCGCAATTGAGAACGAGAATCTTCATTATGACTTTAGATATTTTTGACTATAGATATTTCAGACTTTAGACTATAGATGTTTCAGACTATAGACTATAGATGTTTCAGACTACAGACTTTAGACATAAATTGTGCCGCTCAGCAAGTCCCCCTTTAAGGGGGATTTAGAGGGCCTTTACGCTTTTGCAGCAGCACGCTCCTTGGCGCCGATGGCCTGGTTGCAGGTGACAACCACGGTCTTGTAGATCTCCTCGACGTTGCAGCCGCGGGAGAGGTCGTTGACGGGACGAGCGATACCCTGGAGGATGGGGCCGATGGCCGTACCGCCGGTGAGACGCGGAACGAGCTTGTAGCAGATGTTACCTACCTCGAGAGTGGGGAATACGAGGGTGTTGCAGTGGCCTGCTACGCTGGAACCCTTGGCCTTGCTTGCGCCTACAGAGGGCACGATGGCGGCGTCAGCCTGAAGCTCGCCGTCGATGACGAGGCTGGGGTCCATCTCCTTGGCAAGGCGGGTAGCCTCGATGACCTTGTCCACCACTTCGTTCTTGGCAGAACCCTTGGTCGAGAACGAGAGCATACCTACGATAGGCTCCTCGATGCCGGCGATGTCGTGGGCGGTCTGTGCGGTGCAGACAGCAATCTGAGCCAGCTGGTTGGCCTCAGGCACGGGCGTTACGGCACAGTCGGCGAATACCATGATGCCGTTCTTGCCGTACTGGAGGGCTGCCTCGTTGGTCATAATCATGATGAAGGCACCGGATACACACGAGATGCCGGGAGCCGTCTTGATGATCTGGAGAGCAGGACGGAGCACGTCACCGGTTGTGTTGCGGGCGCCGGCAACCTGACCATCGGCTTCGCCTGCACGGATGATGAGGGTGCCCAGGTAGAGGGGATTCTCGACCGTCTGCAGGGCGAGCTCGGGGGTCATGCCCTTCTTCTTGCGGAGGTCGTAGAGAATGTCTGCATACTTCTGCTTGTCAGGGTTGTTCAACGGATCGACAATTGTTGCCTTGTCGATGTTCTTGAGGTTATACTTCTTGGCGAGTTCCAAGATCTCCTCTTTTGAGCCGATGAGGACGATGTCGGCTACGCCGTCACCGATGATGCGGTCAGCCGCCTGGATGGTACGTTCCTCGGTACCTTCGGCGAGGACGATGCGCTGCTTGTTAGCTTGAGCTTTAGCAACGAGTTGAGACATTAAATCCATAGTTACCTTTTTATTAATAGTGAATGTATATTAGACAATTTGTGCGCAAAGATACTCATTTTTTTTTGATTCTTGCATATTTTGCCCGATATTTTTGTTAAAAACGTCGTTTTTTAGGGAACTTTATAGGTTATTTCCATTTTTATTGTTATTTTTGCGGCGAGATTTTCAATTTCACAATTTAAGATTTGACAAAATTTACTTATTGCAAACGAAACACGACTATGAAATTACTGAAACTGTCCATACTGGCATTCGGCCTCAGCGCCATGTCATCGCAGGCACGCAACTACTACATCTCCCCTTCGGGCGATAACGGAGCCGAGGGTAGCAAGGCTCATCCATGGAAAACCCTTGCCAAAGCACAGTCGGCCGTGGAAGCCGGCGACACCGTCACCATCGGCGGCGGCACCTATCTGCTCACCAATGACGATATCATGGCTACGCGTGGAGCCTATGCTGTGATTTTCGACCTGGACAAAAGCGGACAGGGGCCGAAACGTCGCATCAACTACTTTGCCGAAGACCCCCTGAACCGGCCGGTGTTCGACTGTTCCGGTGTGAGGCCCGAGGGCAAGCGTGTGTCGGCTTTCTGGGTGACAGGCGACTGGCTGTGGCTCCGCGGTTTTGACATCGTGGGCGTACAGGTGGTGCTCAAGGGACACACCCAGAGCGAATGCATTTCGATGAAAGGGTCGCACAATCTGATTGACAATATCTCGATGCACGACGGCATGGCCATCGGCTATTACCAGACCAAAGGCTCCGACGACATCGTGATGAACTGTGACGCCTATTCCAATTACGACCCCTATTCCGAAGGCGAATACGGCGGCAACGTGGACGGTTTCGGCAGCCATAATTCCGACGACAATGCCACGGGCAATATGTTTGTCGGCTGCCGTGCGTGGTGGAACAGCGACGACGGTTTCGACCTCATCAACAATAAAACCGAAGTCACCATTGTGGGCTGCTGGGCATTCTATAACGGCTACCAGCCCGGCGGGCTCAAACCCGCAGGCGACGGCACCGGTATCAAGGCGGGAGGTTACGGCATGGGAAATGTGAGAGTGCATCCCAAGGTGATGCCCCGCAACACCGTCAAGAACTGTATCGCCTTCTGCAACAAACACCGCGGATTCTATTCCAACCACCATCTGGGCGGCCTCAACTGGTATCACAATACAGCCTACAAGAACCACGTCAACTTCGAGATGGTGAACCGGCAGAGCCGCGAGGTGGCCAGGGATACGCTGGGTTACGACCATGTGCTGTCCCATAACCTCTCGTTCGGAGCGCGCCGCAAGTCGGCCGGAGAACTCAACAACCTCGACCTCGAGAAGAGTGTGTCCGACCTGAACAGTTTCGGCGAGCTGACCGATACGACCGTGTTTGTGTCGCTCGATCCCGAGGAGCTCATGAAACCGCGGCGTCCCAACGGGTGGCTTCCCGATATCAATTTCCTGAAACTGAAAGAGGGAACCGAGCTGTATAACAGAGGGTTCGGCTACCAGTTCTGATTCCCAACAGATGAAAATAAAAATGTCGCAGTCTCCGGACCGCGACATTTATATATAATAGGAGTGTGTATCAGAAACGGAAATAGACTTCAGCCCAAAGCTGGTTGAAGTGCTTGTCGGCAGAGCCGCGGAAATCGTTCCAATTGTACTGCAGCTGGAATTTCAGGTTCTTGTGGAGCTGGAACTCGGGAATGAGGGAATAGGTGCACTGTGCGGTTGCCCAGGACTTGCCGGGACGGTAGGTCTGGTATTGAGCACACAGTTTGAACCAGTTGTTGACGGGTATTGCGCCGACGATGTACCATGCATCGTCGTTGGCGCTGGTGTAGTGGCTGTGTCCCCATTCGCCGCGCAGACTCCAGCCTGCTGGGTCGTCATACTTTACACCGAAAGCATACTTGTCGCGTTTTTCGCCATTGCCCTCGCCGGTCCAGCCGAATGCGCCGATGAAGAGCCCCTTGACCGGCTGGAACTGGATGCTTCCGATGTAGTCCTTCCGTCCGTCGGCATCACTCTTGTTGATGCCCTCGCCGTTCCAGATGCCGGCTTGATAGTGGATGAGGTAGTGCCGATCCTGACCAATCTTCACGACATCGCCCTGCACCTGAATACCCTGGTCACGGCCTCCGCCGCTCCAGGCATCGCCGCGGTAGTCGCCCGTCAGCTTTTTGGTGAAATAGGAGTAGTCGCCGGTGAGGATATCCCAGGGGTTCATGGGGTTCTCGAAACCGAAGGCGCGCTTGAACTGACCGACCTTGATGCGGACGAAGTCGTATCGCTGCCACTCGATGAAGACGTCCTTCATGTGGAACTTGTCGTTGTTCGTCTGCACTTGGATGCGATATTTGAAATCGTGCAGGATAGTGCCGTCGATGTAAAAACGGATGAGGCGCTGGGAGAATCCGGTGCCGCCCTTCGCGCCGTCCTGGTCGTTGTATTCATACTTGCCGATGGCATAGCCGCCGAACTTTGGGGCTGATACATAATCAGTGACCTTTCGTCCATACTGCACCTTTTCGGAGGATGCGTTGCCCTGTTCGGTCGGAGTCCAAGCCGATTCAATGGCATTGTTGATGGCGGAGGTGAGGAATCCGGAGCCTTCGGATTCGACATCAGAAGTTTCGGGGGCTGTTTCTGCCCATATTGACGCGCCCATGCTGAGAGCCAGCGTCAGGAGAAAGATTTTCTTCATTGCTTTTGGATTTAAATGTAAATATAATTGTGTACTTATAGCGACTGCATGTCGTGCAGTTTTTTGTAATAGCCTTCGCGCGCCAGGAGTTCCTCGTGAGTGCCGCGTTCCACAATCTCGCCCTCATGGAGAACATAAATCTCATCGGCATGCTTGATGGTGGAAAGGCGGTGGGCGATGGCCACGGTGGTGCGTGACCGCATGAGACGCTCGAGGGCTTCCTGTACGAGACGTTCCGACTCGGTGTCGAGGGCGGAGGTAGCCTCGTCGAGAATGAGGATGGGCGGGTTCTTGAGAATGGCACGTGCGATGGAGATGCGCTGACGCTGTCCGCCCGAGAGACGTCCGCCGCGGTCGCCGATCATCGTGTCGTAGCCCTTCTCGCTCTCCATGATGAAGTCGTGGGCGTTGGCAATCCGGGCCGCCTCAATCACCTGTTCCATCGTAGCATTTTCCACGCCGAAGGTGATGTTGTTGTAGAACGTGTCGTTGAAGAGGATGGCCTCCTGGTTGACGTTGCCGATGAGGGAGCGCAGGGCCGGGATGGATACATCGCGCACATCCTTCCCGTCGATGGTGATGTGGCCCGCGGTCACCTCGTGGTAGCGGGGGATGAGATCGACCAGCGTCGATTTGCCGCTGCCGGACTGTCCGACCAAGGCGACGGTCTTCCCCTTGGGCACCGTCAGGCTGATGTGCTTCAGGATGTCGCGACCGCCGGCATTGTATCTGAAGGACACATCGTGGAAGACAATATCCTGTTCGAAGCTGTCGAGCGGCAGGGGATTCCCGGGCTCGCGGACGGGGTTCTCGGCCTTGAGAATGAAATCGATACGATCCATGGAGGCGAGGCCGAGGG
>CAJOOX010000206.1 GCA_905236195.1 uncultured Bacteroidales bacterium | reverse complement strand
GGAAATATTGGAGAATCCTGCCATTTATTTGGTATCTGAAGAGATGTCGGAATTTACAATTTTGGGTGCAAATTTACGCGTTTTTTCCCAAAAAACGGCAGCAAACGCTATTTTTTTGCAGTTTTATGTCGAAAAAATTGGAAATGTCGCAGATTTTTATTTATTTTGCACCAAATTTGGCATAATATGTCATCGGAAAAAAGTAAAATAAAACGCAAAAAATACTTCGGCGCCCGATTCACCGCCACCATCAGCGTCGCGATGGTGCTTTTTGTGTTGGGCCTGATGGCGCTGGGGGGAATGACGGCCGCACAGCTCACGGCCACCCTGCGTGAGCGGTTCACCATCACCATCGTGGCCGGCGAAGGCGCCGATGCCACGTTTGCGCCCCGTCTGGCCAACACCCTGCGGAACGAACCTTTTGCATCGCAGGTGAAATACATCTCGGCCGACTCGGCTGCCGCCATCGTGGCCCGCGAGCTGGGCGAAGACCCCCGCGAGTTCCTCGACTACAATCCGCTGCAACCCAGCGTGGAGCTCCAACTCCGTTCGCAATGGGCCCAGACCGACAGTATCGCCGACATCGTGGCCCGTATCCGGCAGGCCTACGGCAACCGCATCGACCGCATCGACTACAACAAGGCGCTGATCGATGTCGTCAACTCCAACCTGCGCCGTGTAGGCATCGCGCTGGCCATCCTGACGGCCATCCTGCTGCTCATCAGTTTCTCGCTCATCGCCAACACCGTGCGGCTTACCATCCACAGCGAACGTTTCCTGGTGAACACCATGCGACTGGTGGGCGCCACCAAGTGGTTTATCCGCAAACCCTTCGTGATGAGAAATGCAATGTCGGGACTGGTGGCCGCACTCATCGCCATCGCCGCTATTGCCGGCTTCCTATGGTATGCCTTCGGCGCCCATCCCGGCAGCGCACTCCAGCATCTGGTGGTGCAGCCCCTGCCATTGGGCCTGCTGGCCCTGGGCCTCATTGTCGTGGGAATGCTCATTCCCGCCGCTGCCGCATGGCACACCACCGACAAGTATCTGCGGATGAGTGTGGACGACCTGTATCTGATTTGAACTCTTTGAACTCTTTGAACTCTTTGAACTTTTTGAACTTAAAATATGAGACTCTGTTTAGGTAAAATCAACTTTATCATCATGGGCATTGCTGCCCTGATTATCCTCATCGGATTCATCCTGATGGGCGGCGAGGGAAGCACGCCCGAACACTTCAACCCCGAGGTATTTTCAACCCGCCGCACCGTGATTGCTCCCAATATCTGTTTCTTCGGCTACCTGCTGATGATTGTAGGCATCCTGGTCAAGAACTCGCGCAGCAAGAACCGGGACGACGAACCCGAAAACATGAAAGCCTAAAGCACAATGGACTGGTTAGACGCATTAATACTGGGCATTGTGCAAGGCCTGACGGAATACCTGCCTGTATCGAGCAGCGGCCACCTCCAGATAGGCCACGAACTGCTCGGCCTCAAAACCGAAGGAAGCCTGACGTTTGACATCGTGGTCCATGTGGCCACCGTCCTCTCGACGCTGGTCATCCTGTGGAAGGAAGTGGTGTGGATTTTCAGGGGACTTCTCGACAAACCCCTCCCCTCGGCCGCTGTGGAACACAACACCTCATGGTGGAACCGTATCAACGACCAACAGCGCTATGCCCTGCTGATCATTATCTCCATGATCCCCATCGGCATCGTGGGTGTGTTTTTCAAAGACAGCATCGAGGAACTCTTCTCGAGCATCAAAGTCGTGGGCTGGTGCGAACTGCTGACCGCCGCCCTCCTGGCGATGACATTCTTCTATAAACCCAACGAACGTGAGAAACTGACGCCCATGGATGCCCTCATCATCGGTCTGGCCCAAGCCTGCGCCGTGTTGCCGGGTCTGTCGCGTTCAGGCAGCACCATCGGCACGGGACTCCTGCTGGGCTGCAAGAAGGAAACGCTGGCCCAGTTCTCGTTCCTGATGGTGATTCCCCCCATCCTGGGCGAAGCCCTGCTGACCGCCAAAGACTTCATGGAAGCCGGCCCCGGTGCAGACAGCACCTCTTCCGGCGTGCTGGCCGTAGGTTTCGTGGCGGCCTTCGTGTCGGGCTGTTTTGCCTGTAAGGCAATGATTGAACTGGTGAAGCGTGCCAAACTGATTTGGTTTGCCGTCTATTGCGCCATCGTGGGTCTCTGCGTTCTGCTGTTCCTGTAAATGGAGAAGACCTACGATTTCCTCAGCGGCGAGGTGCTCGCCTTCGACAAAGCCTGGTCGATGACGTCGTTCAACCTTGTGCGTACCGTTCGCAACCGGCTCTCACACCGCTTGGGCATCCGACGCCTCAAAGTGGGCCACGCGGGAACCCTCGACCCTCTGGCTACGGGTGTGCTCATCGTCTGTACGGGGCGTGCAACCAAGAACATCGACTCGCTCCAGGCCAAGACCAAGGAATATGTGGCCACTCTGCGGCTGGGCTGTACTACGGCCTCCTTCGACGCAGAACATCCCATCGACCGGCTCTTCCCAACCGCCCACATCACACGGGCCGCAATAGACGAAGCGCTGGAACGGTTTCACGGAACGATACAGCAGGTTCCTCCCACCTATTCGGCTTGCAAGGTGGATGGCAAACGCGCCTTCTCCTATATGCGCGAAGGAGAAGAAGTGGAACTGAAAGCCAAAGAGCTGGTCATCGACAAACTCGAGGTGCTGGACCTTCACCTGCCGGAACAGGGAATCCTTTCGCCCCACGCCGACGAAGTGTGGAAAATGGCCCGCCAGAATGTGTCCATCAAGGCTCAGCCGGCCGACACGACAGCACAGGACGACACCGCACGGCTCGAACCCGAAACGTTCGCCTACCTCCGCATCCGCGTCGTGTGCAGCAAGGGAACCTACATCCGGGCGCTGGCCCGCGACATCGGCGAAGCCCTCGGAAGCG
>CAJOOX010000205.1 GCA_905236195.1 uncultured Bacteroidales bacterium | reverse complement strand
TTGATGCGTTCCATCACAGCGACCTGCACCTTGGCGAGTTTGTCGCCTGCCGATGCCGTCTTTTGCAGACGGGGCAGACGCTGCTCGATGGTCTCGAGGTCCTTGAGCTGGAGTTCGGTGTCGATAATCTCCTTGTCGCGCACGGGATTGACCGTGCCGTCAACGTGGGTCACGTTGTCATCGTCGAAACAGCGGAGCACATGGATGATGGCATCCGTCTCGCGGATATTGGCCAGGAACTTGTTGCCGAGGCCTTCGCCCTTGGAGGCACCTTTGACGAGTCCGGCGATATCGACAATCTCGACCGTTGCAGGCACGATGCGGCCGGGATGAACTATTTCGGCGAGACGATTGAGCCGTTCGTCAGGCACGGTGATGACACCCACATTGGGTTCGATGGTGCAGAAGGGGAAGTTTGCAGCCTGGGCCTTGGCGGATGACAGGCAATTGAAAAGCGTCGATTTGCCCACGTTGGGCAGGCCGACAATACCACATTGTAAAGCCATGTTCTATTTGACGATTTTACTATTTTACAATTTGACAATTTTACCATTTTATATTTTAGATTGGAATTACATCCTATTGGGGAAGTTCCGGTATTGTCCGAAAATGTAATTTTAATATCAATATAAAATAAATAAAACTAAAATAAAATACCCCGTTTTCGGGGTCTTTTTTTACAATTCGGCTGCAAAGTTAGGGATTTTGGATGAATTATCCAAATTTATTTTGTTTTTTTGTCGATTTATCGTATCTTTGCATCATATAATTTAACCTATACAAGCCAAAATGCAGAAAAAATACGATTTTTTGGTGATCGGCAGTGGTATCGCCGGCATGAGTTTCGCCCTAAAGGTAGCACATGCAGGCAAAGTGGCCCTCATCTGCAAAACCTCGCTCGAGGAATCGAACACCAGCCTGGCTCAGGGCGGTGTGTCGAGTGTCACCGATATGGAAGTAGATAATTTCGACAAACACATCCACGACACGATGGTGGCCGGCGACTGGCTCAGCGACCCGAAGGCTGTGGAGCTGGTGGTGAAGAATGCTCCGGCCCAGATTCAGCAGATGGTGGAGTGGGGTGTGGATTTCGACCGCAAGGAGGACGGCTCGTTCGACCTGCACCGAGAGGGCGGTCACTCCGAGTTCCGCATCCTGCATCACGCCGACAACACGGGCGCCGAGATTCAGAACTCCCTTATCCGCAAGGTCAAGGAACATCGCAACATCGATGTCTTGGAACACCATTTTGCCATCGAAATCCTGACACAGCACCATCTGGGTGTGGAGGTCACACGTCGCACGCCCGACATCGAGTGCTTCGGTGCCTATGTGCTCAACGAGCAGACGGGTGCCATCGACACCTATCTGGCCAAAATCACGATGATGGCCACTGGCGGCGTGGGTATGATTTATCAGACCTCGACCAATCCGCCCATCGCTACGGGTGACGGCATCGCGATGGTCTATCGTGCCAAGGGTACAGTGGAAGGCATGGAGTTTGTGCAGTTCCATCCCACAGCCCTCTATCATCCGGGCGACCATCCCAACTTCCTCATCACGGAGGCCATGCGCGGCTACGGCGGCATTCTCCGTACGCTCGACGGCAAGGAGTTCATGCAGAAGTACGACCCGCGTCTCAGCCTCGCTCCGCGTGACATCGTGGCCCGCGCCATTGACCACGAGATGAAGGTCAGGGGTGAAGACCACGTCTATCTCGATGTCACCCACAAGGATCCCGAGGAGACCCGCCACCATTTCCCCAATATCTATGAGAAGTGCATGAGCTACGGCATTGATATTACTAAAAACTATATCCCCGTAGTTCCCTGCCACCACTATATGTGCGGCGGCATCAAGGTGGATTACAACGGACAGAGCTCCATCAACCGCCTCTATGCCGCAGGCGAATGTTCCTGTACAGGACTGCACGGCGGCAACCGTCTGGCCTCCAACTCGCTCATTGAGGCCATCGTCTATGCCGACCTTGCTGCCAAGCACGCGCTGCCCCGCCTGAAGGACCTCGAGTTCCGCACCGATATTCCCCGCTGGAACGACGACGGTACCATGCCCCACGAGGAGTTGGTGCTCATTTCGCAGTCGCAGCACGAAGTGCAGGAAATCATGGCCACCTATGTCGGAATCGTACGCTCGAACCTCCGTCTGAAACGCGCCTGGACCCGTCTTGACATCATCTATGAGGAGACTGAGAAACTCTTCATGCGCTCGAAGGTGAACCGCTCCATCTGTGAGCTCCGCAACATGGTGAATGTAGGCTACCTTATCATGCGCCAGGCGATGGAACGCAAAGAGAGCCGCGGACTCCATTACTCAATAGATTATCCGCCCGAGAAGAAAGAAGTTGAAGGCTTCGAGAAATAAAAAAGGTGCGCTCCCACTTGGGGGCGCACCTTTTTTTTGAGGGGGGGGTAGGCGGTCCTAGGCAATTCTAGGCTATCCTGGGGAATACCAGACTGTCCTGGGATTTATTTCGGGAGATCCTTGAGGAAGGAGTTGATTTCCTCGTCGCTGATATTGTAGTTGCGGAGGTCGCCCGAGATGTAGGAGTCATAAGACGGCATGTCGATGAGACCGTGACCCGAGAGGTTGAAGAGGATGACTTTGCCGCGGCCTTCTTCCTTGCACTTGAGTGCCTCGCGAATGGTGGCCGCAATAGCGTGGCAGGATTCGGGAGCGGGGATGATGCCTTCGGTGCGGGCAAAGAGGGTGCCGGCCTGGAAGGTTTCAAGCTGCGGGATATCGACACCGTGCATGTAGCCGTCCTTGAGGAGCTGGGAGACAATCACGCCTGCTCCATGGTAGCGCAGACCTCCGGCGTGGATGTTGGAGGGCTTGAAATTGTGGCCCAGCGTGAACATCGGAAGAAGGGGCGTGTAGCCGGCCTCGTCGCCGAAGTCGTAGGCAAACTTGCCGCGTGTGAGCTTAGGGCAGCTGGCAGGTTCGGCTGCAATGAACTCGGTCGTCTTGCCCTCGAGAATGTTGTGACGCATGAAGGGGAAGGCCAGACCGCCGAAGTTGGAACCGCCGCCGAAGCAGGCAATCACCTGGTCGGGATATTCGCCAGCCATAGCCATCTGCTGCTCGGCCTCAAGGCCGATGATTGTCTGGTGGAGCGAAACATGGTTGAGCACAGAGCCCAAAGTGTATTTGCAATTGGGCGTTGTGGTGGCCAGTTCGATAGCCTCCGAGATGGCTGTGCCCAGCGAACCGCTGTGGGTGGGATCCTTGGTGAGAATGTCTTTGCCGGCACGGGTGGACATCGAAGGCGAACCCTCGACACTGGCACCGAAGGTGCGCATAATGAGCGAGCGGTAGGGCTTCTGCTTCATGGTGAGCTTCACCTGATAGACGGCGCACTCCAGCCCATAAACCTTGGCAGCATAGGAGAGGGCCGCTCCCCACTGTCCGGC
>CAJOOX010000204.1 GCA_905236195.1 uncultured Bacteroidales bacterium | reverse complement strand
AGCACGAAGTAACCATCGGCCAGACCCTGCATCAGAGCAGAAGCACCCAGACGGTTAGCACCGTGGTCAGAGAAGTTGCACTCACCGATAGCGAACAGGCCGGGGATAGAGGTCTGCAGCTCGTAGTCAACCCAGATACCACCCATCGTGTAGTGGATAGCGGGATAGATCATCATGGGCACCTCGTAGGGGTTCTCGTCGGTGATCTTCTGATACATCTGGAAGAGGTTGCCGTAGCGGTCGGCCACAGCCTGCTTGCCGAGACGCTGGATGGCCTCGGAGAAGTCGAGGAAGACGGCCTTGCCGGTGGAGTTGACACCGTAGCCCTTGTCGCAACGCTCCTTGGCGGCACGCGAAGCCACGTCACGGGGCACGAGGTTGCCGAAAGCGGGATAGCGACGCTCCAGATAGTAATCGCGGTCTTCTTCGGGAATCTGATTGCCCTTGATCTCGCCGCGCTGGAGACGCTGTGCATCCTCCAGTTTCTTGGGAACCCAGATGCGGCCGTCGTTGCGCAGCGACTCAGACATGAGCGTAAGCTTGGACTGGATGTCGCCGTGGACGGGGATACAGGTGGGATGGATCTGGGCGTAGCAGGGGTTGGCGAACCAGGCTCCCTTGTGGTAGCACTGGAGAGCGGCCGAACCATTGCAGCTCATGGCGTTGGTGGAGAGGAAGTAGGCGTTGCCGTAACCGCCGGTACCGATGACTACGGTATGGGCGGAGTAACGCTCAATCTCGCCGGTCACGATGTTGCGGACAATGATGCCGCGGGCACGCTTTACGCCGTCCTTGTCGGCCACGAGAACCACGTCGAGCATCTCGTGACGCGTGTACATCTCGACAGTACCCTTGTTGACCTGACGCATCAGGGCCGAGTAGGCACCCAGCAGGAGCTGCTGGCCTGTCTGACCCTTGGCGTAGAAGGTGCGCGACACCTGAGCACCGCCGAAGGAACGGTTGGCAAGCGTGCCGCCGTACTCACGGGCGAAGGGAACACCCTGAGCCACACACTGGTCGATGATGTTGTTGGACACCTCGGCCAGACGATAGACGTTGGCCTCACGGGCACGGTAGTCGCCGCCCTTGATGGTGTCGTAGAAAAGACGGTAGATGGAGTCGCCGTCGTTCTGATAGTTCTTGGCAGCGTTGATACCACCCTGTGCTGCGATGGAGTGGGCACGGCGGGCAGAGTCCTGGATGCAGAAACACTTCACCTTGAAGCCCATCTCGCCGAGGGAGGCGGCAGCGGAGGCGCCGGCCAGACCGGAGCCCACGATGATGATGTCAAGACGACGTTTGTTGGAGGGGTTCACCAACTTCTGGTGTGCCTTATAGTTGGTCCATTTCTCTGCCAGTTCGCCTTCGGGAATCTTGGAGAGAGCGGGATCGAGAACGGATTCTTTGATTGTCATTTGAATAGAGTTTTAGAGGGGTTAATAAACGCCGTTAGCACGAAGTACGGCGGCGAGAACTACGCAGAGGAAGCCGGCGCAAACGACGGTGGACCAGATCTTGCCGATGAGAATCCAGCGGTTGAGCCACTTGTTGCCATTCCAGCCGATGGTCTGCATGGCACTCCAGATGCCGTGGTTGAGATGGAGCCAGAGGGCGCCGATCCAGATGACGTAGATGATGACAAAGACGGGGTTGGAGAACGTGTGGGTGATCCAGGCTGAACCGTCGGAGGGCTTGTAGAGCATCTCCTCAAAGCCCATCAGCTCGGCAAACATCATGTTGTACCAGAAGTTGAAGAGGTGGATGAGGAGGCCGCCGCAGATGATGATGCCAAGGACAAGCATGTTCTTGGACTCCCAGTCGATGGGCTGCTTGCCCGAGATGGCGTAGCGTTCCTTACCGCGAGCCTTCCGGTTCTGGTAGGTGAGGATAAACGCGTAGATAATGTGGACCAGGAAGAGGAACGCCAGGGCTGCCGTGCCGGCAAGTGCGTACCAATTCGTGCCCAAAAACTCGCAAACCTTGTTATAGGCTTCTGTCGAGAAGATGTAAACGAGGTTCATGACCATGTGAAAAGTGAGGAAGAGCACAAGTCCGGTACCGGACACACTCATCACCACCTTACGGCCGATGGAGGAAGAAATTAACCACATAGTTGGAACTTATTAATAATGAAAATATGAAATTGCTGTTGATATTTGAAATAATCAGTTTGCAAAAATACGTATTTTTATTCAAATAGCCAAGTTATAGGGCAAGAAATTGTGTTATTTGAGATTTTTTTTCTATTTTTGCGCACTAAACATTACAGAATTTTATGCAAATCGGCGAAATAAAATTTAAAAGTGCACATCCCGTTTTCCTTGCACCGATGGAAGACGTCACCGACGTCGGTTTCCGGTTGCAATGCAAGGAATACGGGGCCGATATGGTCTATACCGAGTTTGTGAGCGCCGACGCTCTCATACGCAGTGTCGATAAAACCTGTCAGAAATTGCACATCCTCGAGGAGGAGCGCCCCGTGGCTATTCAGATTTACGGACGCGATGTCGAGAGTATGGTCGAGGCCGCCCGTATCGTCGAGGAGTCACATCCCGATATCCTTGACCTTAACTTCGGATGTCCCGTCAAACGTGTGGCCGGAAAGGGTGCCGGGGCCGGCATGCTCCAGAACATCCCGTTGTTGCTGGAGATAACGCGCGAGGTGGTGATGGCGGTGAAGATTCCCGTGACGGTGAAAACACGCCTTGGATGGGACCACGAACACCGGATTATCCACGATCTCGCCCTCCAATTGCAGGACTGTGGCATCGCGGCTCTTGCCATTCATGGCAGAACGCGTTCTCAGATGTACAACGGTGAGGCCGACTGGACCCTCATCGGCGAGGTGAAAAACGATCCCCGCATCCGGATTCCCATCATCGGCAACGGCGACGTCACGTCGGCCGAGGTTGCCCGCGACATGTTCAACCGTTACGGTGTCGATGCCATCATGGTGGGTCGTGCCACGTTCGGACGTCCCTGGATTTTCCGCGAGATACAGCATCTGCTCACCACAGGGCAGCCTCTGCCTCCGATGACGGTGGCCGAATGTCTCGCCGCCCTCAAGCAACAGGTGAAAATCAGTGTGGACAGAATCGGCGAATACAGAGGAATTCTCCATATTCGCCGTCATTTGGCTGCCACGCCCGTGTTTAAGGGAATTCCCAATTTCCGCGAGACGCGCATCGCTATGCTTCGAGCCGAAAACGTTACCGACCTTTATGCTTTGATGGACCAAGCCGCAGAGAGAGCAGCCAGCCTGCGAGCAGAATAACCGTTGTCGAGAGTACGATGGCCAGGTTGTTGTGGAAGATGGGTGAGAGCCCCAGCCAATCCAGAAGGGGCGTTTGGAAGGCAATGAATACGAGCGTCAGTACGCCGGCGACGGTGGCAATGATGGCCTGTGGCCGTTGGGCGCGGGTGCTCATTCCCAGCAGGAAGAGACCCAGCACGCCGCCCGAGAAGAGCGACGCAAGCCGCCACCATGCGTCCAAGGCGCGTGATTCGAACAGCTGGAATGCCAGTGCCATGAGAACACCCAGTACCGTGATGACCACCGACGAACCGCGCAGCATACGTATTTTATCCCTGTCGATAACCCTGGCCACCATTTCGTTGTGGCGCAGGATGGCATAGTGTTCCTCAAGATTGGCTGAATTGATGTGGTCGAAATCCTGCTTGAATTGCAGGTCCTGACGTTTGCGGCGCTTGCGCGGCAGCAGGAAATCCTCCATCACAAGCGTCGCTGACGAGGTGATTGAGGTGGCGATGGTGCTCATGCCCGCACAGAAAATACAGGTCAGCATGAGGCCGAACAGTCCCGTCGGCATGTGACTGTAGAGGAAGTGGGGAAAGATGCTGTCGTCGCCCAATTGTTCGGGCATTGCAAACGGGAAACAGTAGTAATAAGTATAGATAGCGGTGCCAATCAGGAACAGCAGCAGGTTGACGGGCAGCGGCAGGAACGAACCGAAGATGGCACTCACGCGTGCTTCGTGGAGGTTGGGTGCCGCGTGGTAGCGCTGTGTGTAACCCTGGTCCACGCCGAAGTTGTTGAGGTTGGTGAAGATGCCGTACAGCAGGCAGACCCAGAAGGTCGATTCAGCGGGTGAGAACCCGAACGAACCCAGCGAGAATTTGCCCGTTTCCCATCCCGTTCGAATCACCTGCGAGAAACCGCCGGGCAGGCTGTTGTTGATCACAAACAGGCAGATGAAGGCTCCCGCAATCAGGATCAGTCCCTGAAGGGCCTCAATCCAGATAACCGTGCGCATACCGCCGCGATGGGTGAAGCCCAGCGTCGCGATACCCGTCAGGATGATGATGAGCGAAAGATCTGCATCAAACACAATCTTCAGCGGAAGCGCCAGCAGGTAAAGGATAGTTGCCATGCGGCAAATCTGTGTGAACAGATAGCACAGCGAGGCATAGACTCTCGCCCAGCGTCCGAAGCGGAACTGCAGGTAACTGTAGGCGCTGATGGAGTTCTGCCGGCGGTAGAACGGCACGAAATAACGAGCCGCAAAAAAGCCCGCAATCGGAATCGTGAGCGTGAAGACAAACTGGTTCCAGTTGCCCGCATACGATGCCGAGACGTAACCCAGATAGGAGATTGACGAACAGTAGGAGGCAAAAATGGAGAGTCCCACAACAACGCCCGGAACGCGTCCCGAGGCATGAGTATAGTCGGCGGCACTGGTGGTGCGACGACCGGTATGCCAGCCCCAAAAGACTATACCGAGGGTCAGTACGAAAAAGACAGCCAGGTCGAATATACGCATGGATGATTGTGTTAAAAATAGAGTCCGGGGTTACAGTACCAGGGGAATGAGAATCGGAATGATGTCAAAGAGCATCATTGCGACCAGTATGAAGATAGTCCACCACTCGTGGATGTCCGACTGAACATTCGAGAGATGAAGCGCATTCAGGAGGGTAAGCAGCAGGGTAATCAGGCTGAAGTAGAGCGCGATGTGGGATACATTGAGCGCCGTGAACAGCACAAACATAAAGGCCATCATCGAGATGAGGCGGATACCGTTTGTGACCCGCAGCGAATCTCCCACGTTGAGCAGATAGCTCATGACCGAATAGGCCAGCAGCAGGATAGTCGTGATGCCGATGACAATCCAGACCTCGAGGCTGAACTCCGGAACGGTCAGCGTGACCGGAATGATGTTCAGGAGGCTGTTGCGGATGTTGTCGGCCTTCGTTTCTCCCAGGATGAAATATACACAGAAATACGACACCCAGATGCCGAACACAACTCCAGTCAGTGTGCTCCAGAAATTACGCGTCGAATTGCTGCGCATGAATATAGAACCAAGGCCGGGCAGCAGGAGCCAGAACAGCGCCGGAGCATGAATCAACGACAGCAGGCTGACGATGAAGCCGGTGGCCAGATAGTTGACCGGGGCATTGTGCATCTGCCACGATGAGAGAAGCAGGTGCAGAATGACCATCAGTCCTGCCATCGGCAGCATGATTTTCCAGGGAGCCGTGTCTCCGGGCATATAGAGCGAGGCAAAATTCGCCGTTGTGCAGAGGATAATCCACGCGATGCAGAAGATGAGTCCGCGACGCGTTTCGCCCATCTTGTAGCGTTGGATTATGTCCTGAATGCCGTAGGCAAAAAGTGCCGACACCGCCCAGTTGACAACGGGTATCCACCACGCAACGTTGCCCACCCACGCAAGGGCGACGACAACGGCCGTGTTGAAAAGAAGCAGAAAAACCCTGGTGTCGGGATTCTGGGTGAGCGGACACATTATTGGTCGTATTTATTGAGATCCAATCCGATGTCGTGGCGATAGTATTTGCCCTCCCATTGGATTTCTTCAGCGGCTTTCATTGATCGGGCCAGCGCTTCGGCACGGTTTTCGCCGTACGAAGTCAGTGCGAGCACACGGCCGCCTGCCGTTACCGTTTCTCCCTTTTCGTTGAGGGCTGTTCCGGCGTGGAACACGATGGTGTCCTTCACTTTGTCCAGACCGCTGATGACTTTGCCTTTTTCATAGTGGCCCGGATAGCCGCCCGAGACGAGCATCACGGTGACTGCCGTGCGGGGGTCGATTTCCAGTTCGGCCGTATTGAGGTTGCCCCGGGTCGCTGCCAGGATGAGTTCCACCAGGTCGCTCTTGATGCGGGGCATCACAACCTCGGTCTCGGGGTCGCCCATGCGTACATTATATTCGATAACCATCGGTTCGCCGCCTACGCTGATCAGGCCCAGGAAGATGAAACCGCAGTAGCGGATGTTTTCTTCGCGGAGGCCCTGAATGGTGGGTTTCACGATGCGCTCTTCGACTTTAATCATGAACTCGGCGTCGGCAAACGGGACAGGCGAACAGTTGCCCATACCGCCCGTGTTTGGGCCCGTGTCGCCCTCGCCGATGCGTTTATAGTCCTTGCCTACGGGCAGGATTTTGTAGTTCTTGCCATCGGTCATCACGAACACCGAACATTCGATGCCCGACAGGAATTCTTCGATAACGACGGTAGCAGAGGCGTCGCCGAACATACCGCCCAGCATCTCGGACAGTTCCCGCTTGGCTTCTTCCAGAGTGGGTACGATGAGCACGCCCTTGCCGGCAGCCAGGCCGTCGGCTTTCAGCACGTACGGGGCTTCCAGAGTCTCCAGAAACTGATAGGCTTCATCCAGGGTTTCTTTTGTGAAACTCCTGTAGCGGGCCGTCGGGATGCCGTGCCGCTGCATGAACCCTTTGGCAAAGTCTTTCGAACCTTCCAGACGGGCGCCTGCTTTTGTCGGACCGAATACGGCGATTTTCGAGAGTGCCGGATCCTGTTCGAAATAATCCACAATACCGCCCACGAGGGGATTCTCGGGACCCACAACCACCAGTTCGATGCTGTTGTGGAGTGCGAACTGTCCGATTTTGTCGAACTCATCGACCTTGATGCTTACGTTTTCGCCGTAGGCCGAGGTACCGGCATTGCCGGGGGCGATATACAATTTTGTACACTTGGGGCTTTGTGCCAGTTTCCAAGCGATGGCGCATTCGCGGCCGCCATTGCCGAGCAGTAAGATTTTCATTGTTTTAGGAAGTCTTCGAAATATCGTGTTATTGTTTCGTGCAGGTGTACCCGGTCCTTGCCTCTCACATTGTGGGGGTGGTTCGGATAGAGCATGAAATCGGGGTGAGTGCCGTTGTCGACGGCGTTCTTGAGGAACTGTACCGACATCTGCGGTACGACGGTGTCGTCCTGATCGTCGTGAATGATGAGCAGGCGGCCCTTCAGGTTGCCGGCCTGGTTGACGAGAGTGTTGGCGGCATACCCCTCGGGATTGTTCTCGGGGGTGCCCATATAGCGTTCGCCGTACATCACTTCGTAACGGCTCCAGTCCAGAACAGGACCTCCGGCGACACCCACCTTGAACGTCTCGGGGTAATGGAGCATCATCCAGGTCGTCATGAAGCCTCCGTAACTCCAGCCGTGGATACCGATGCGATCTGCATCCACATAAGGTTGCGCGAGGAGGTATTTGACGCCTTCCATCTGATCCTGACCCTCTGTTTCGCCCAGGTGATGCCAGATGGCCTGTTCGAAGGCAAGGCCGCGATGTTCCGACCCCCTTCCGTCGATGGTGAACACCACGTAGCCCAGATTGGCCATGTGGATATCCCAGCCGCGTACGTCCCACAGCCAGCGGTCAACCACCATTTGGGCGTGCGGGCCGTTGTAGAGATAGACTACGGCCGGGTACTTCTGCGCGGCGTCGAAATCGGTGGGAAGCACCATCCTCCAGCGCAGTTCGGTGGTGCCGTCGGCGGCTTTGCATACTCCGCTCTTGATTTGCGGCACCTTGTATCCCTCGTAGGGATTCGGGGCCGTCAGCAGCACCTCTTTCTTCAGACTGTGCACATTCACCAGCTGGCAGATACGGGGAGTCTCGTGGTTCGACCACGCATCATAGAACTTTTTGCCGTCGGGGCTCATCTTCACGTTGTGCCAGCCGGACTCGGTCGTCAGGCGGCGGATCTTGCCGCTGTTTATCCCGACTTCGTATAGGTTGTTCTCCACATAGCCGTCCCGCGTGGCGGTGAAATACAGTCTGTCGGCCTTTGCCGATTTGGCCAGCAGGTCGGTGACCATCCATTCGCCGCTGGTGAGCTGCACGGGCTGTTCGTTCTCCTTATTTATATTATATAGGTACAGATGATTCCATCCGTCGCGTTCGCTTTGCCACACAAAACGGTCGTTGTCAACGAAGAACAGGGGAGCCTCAGGTTCCACGTAACGGTCGTTCCGCTCTTCGAACAGGGTTTTCACAAACCCGCCCGTTGCGGCATCATAGACGTTCACCTTCAGGTGATTCTGCAGTCGGTTGAGCTCGGCGATGATGATCTGTGTGCCGTCCGGTCGCCAGGTCACACACGTCAGATAGTGTTCCGGGTCGGGATCCTGATCGGCGGTACGAAGCCAGACCGTCTTGCGTGTGTCGGGATCATATACGCCCAGGGTCACCTCGTGGCTCTTCATGCCGGCCATCGGGTATTTCACCCATTTCACCTCCGCTTCGCGTGCGTCGGTCTGCACCAGCGGATAACCGCCCACCATCGTCTGGTCCATGCGGTAGAAGGCGAGGCGGTGGCCCTCCGGCGACCAGAACAGGCCACCCGAGATGCCGAATTCGTTACGGTGCACCGACTGACCCCACACGATGTCGGGGTCTTCGGTGTCCGACACTTCCAGTCGGACGGCTTCAGGCCCTTCCACATAGAGGCGCGCCCCTTCGTTCACTGCCGTCCAGAGCCCGTCGGCCGAGGCATTGCCCTTCGCTTCGGGCGCCTTTTTGTCGTCGGTCTCGTCCCACACGAATTTACCGTCCTCGTTCCACCGGGCATTCTTCAGGTTCCCGACGCGGAGATAGTCGTCGTTGCCGGGAATGAGTTGCGGCAGACTGAGTTTCGGCTGGGCGTGGAGGGTCATAGCGGAAAGTAACAGCACAAGGGCTGCGGTCAGTTTATTCATCAGGGGTCTCTCCTTTGGGGGCATCCTTGGGTTGCGTCAGGTCGAGCACATGCTGAGAGGCGTCGAACCTGTCGCCGAACATCGGACGGTTGGGGTCGAACTTGCGTGGCTGATGACCGCGGCGTTCCAGACGCTCCATCATGAGTGTCTTCTCGTCCTTCAGGTTGCCGTCTTTGTCATATTTGCTGATGGGGCCGCCGGTCTTGCGTTCGTAGGGTTTCCTGTCGGACGCTTTGCGCTCCTTGTCGAAGGGTTTGCGCTCGCGCGGCTTGCTGTCCTTGTCGAAGGGTTTGCGGTCCCTGCCTTCGCTGCGGTTTGTGCCCTTGCCTGCCGGCCGGGCGGATTTGCGGTCTTTACGCAGGTGCGAGTACTTGCCTTCGGTACGGTCTTCCGCCTTCTCCTTGTCCAGCGTTTTGCCTTCAGCACGGAAATCGTCGAAGCGGCCCGCAAAGATTTCGTATTTGCGCAGCTGGCATACGATGCCGCCGTTGTTGAGGCTGTCCTTGATCGATGGCTTCAGGCCGATAAAGTCGAAGGGCTCGGCTTCGATGTATTCGCCCGAACGGGGGTCTTTCACTTTCGACTTGCCGTCCAGCGAGATAATCCAGGCTTCGCAGCCCTGGTAGGCTTTCTTCAGTACCGAACCGATCATGCGGTAGAAATTCGGGATATCCGTGAACAGTCTGCGGCCGTATGGAGGGTTGCATACCATCAGGCAGCCCTCGGCGGGTGCCTGCTCCACGGTCTCGAAGTCTTTCACCTCCAGGGTGATGTACTTGCCGAGACCGGCTTTCTTCACGTTCTCCGTGGCCTGTTCGATGGCCACCTTCGAGATGTCGTTGCCGTAGATTCGGAGCGTGAATTCTTTCTCCAGGCTGTCGTCCTCGTAGAGGTCCTGCCACATCTCCTTGTCGTAGGCGAGTTCGCCCACCGTCCACGTCTCGAAGCCGAAACGGGTGCGGTAAATGCCCGCCGGTGTATTGGTGGCTATCAGGGCAGCCTCGATCAGGAAGGTGCCCGAACCGCACATCGGGTCGATGAGGTCGCGGCTTCCGTCCCAACCTGCCTTCAGCAGGATGCCTGCAGCCAGCACTTCGTTGATGGGCGCTTCACCGCCTTCCGTGCGGTAGCCGCGTTTGTAGAGGGGGTCGCCCGAGGCATCCATCGACATCGTGCACTCCGTCTCCGAGATGTGGATGTTGAGTTGGACGTCGGCTGCCGTAACGGCCACCGAGGGCCGTTTCAAGCCCTGCTCCGTGAACCAGTCGCAGATGGCGTCTTTCGTGCGGTAAACCGCATATTTCGAGTGACGGAAGGCATCGCTGAAGATGGTGGCGTCGATGGCGATGGTCTGTCCTTCGGCCACGTATTTCGACCAGTCGATGGCCTTCACCCGGGCATACAGTTCGTCCGGATCAGAGGCCTGGAAGGTCTCTATGGGTTTAAGCACACGCAGCGCTGTGCGGAGCCACAGACAGCTTTTGTACAGCAGTTCCTTGTCGCCCACATAGGTCACCATGCGGGTACCGATGCCGATATTGATGCCGCCCAGGCGTTCCACTTCGGCGGCAAGCAATTCTTCCAGACCTGTCAGGGTTTTGGCGATGATTTTGAATTTTTCCATATAAATCAGATAAACAGTGCGCCGTCAACTTCGGCCAGCACTTTCTTTTTGAAAAACATTTTGGCGCCGGCCTCCACGTCGTGCGTAATCCAGAGGTTACCGCCGATTACGGCATCGTCGCCGATGCGTACACGTCCCAGAATCGTGGCGTTGGCATACACCACCACGCCGTTTCCCAGAATGGGATGACGTGCGATGCCCTTCACCAGCGAGCCGTCTTCTTCCTGCGGGAAGTTGCGGGCGCCCAGCGTGACGCCCTGATAGAGCGTCACATTGTGTCCGAGGATGGCGGTGGCGCCGATCACCACGCCCGTGCCGTGGTCTATCGTGAACGAGTGGCCGATCTGGGCGGCCGGGTGGATGTCTATACACGTTTCGCCGTGCGCCATCTCCGAGATGATGCGGGGAATGAGAGGTACGTCCAGTTCATAGAAACGGTGGGCCAGACGGTGGCTGCAGATGGCGCGGAGACCGGGGTAGCAGAGTATCACCTCGCCCGCATTGTGTGCAGCAGGGTCGTTGCGGTAATGGGCCACGACGTCCGTCTCGAGGAGTTCGCGCAGTTGCGGCAGACTCTCGATAAAGGCGGCCGACTTCTCATGGGCCGCTTCGTTCAGCATCTGCCGGCATTCCGAGCAGCCGCAGTCCTCCGACGTGAAGGCCAGACCGGCCAGTATCTGTTTGGCCACTTTTTCGTACAGCCGGTCAACATTGGCGCCTACATGATAGAGGAGGGCGTCCTTGTCGATGATGCTCTTGCCGAAATAACCCGGAAAGAGAAGACTGCGGCATATCTCAACGATTTCCTTCAGCTCCATGACCGAGGGGAAGGGGATGGATTCGACACCGTAGTGATAGAACGAACTATCGTTGAGTGACGACAGGGATTTGACCGTTTCAGAGAAATTCATATGGACACTAAACTCTAAACTCTAAACTCTAAACTTTTAAATACCGTATTTCTCGCGGAGCTTCTTGCTGATGGCTTCGCGGTTCACTACATAGTTGATGGTCTTGGCGCGCACGAATTCGTAGGTGGCGTACCAGATGCCGTTGTATTTGCCTGTTTTGCCCCACGAGTTCTTCACCATGAAGTAGGGAGTGCCCTCCTGGTCCTTGGCGATGCCGAAGATAACCATACCGTGATCGTCGGTCGTCTCGAAGTTGTCGTATCCGCGCTGACGTTCCTCGGGGGTCACCTTTTTCTGGGGAAGTGGTTTCTCGGTCAGTTTCTCCCGCTTCTCGTTCTTTGTGAGTCGGAGCCACTTGGCCTGGTCGGAACCCAGTTCCTCATAGGCCTTGTCGGTCATGTCGGGATAGACGGCCAGACCGTCGCGGGTGAAGCCGTCCTCGCTCACGTCCGAGCCCCACGCTACCGTGTAGCCGTTCTTTACGGCATCTTCGATAATCTGTACGAAATCGTCCAATTCCACGTTGATGGAAGAGGCCCAGCGCCAGTTGTCCTGGATTTCGATGATGAAGCCTTCGCCCTTGTGGTCGCCCACAGAGTAGGGGTGATGCGTGAACGAAGTCAGCGAGACATAGTCCTTGGCATTCAGGCCGGTCGATTTGTAGAACGACTGGGGTGTGTATTTCTTGCCCTCATAGGTGAAATCCGTGGGACGTACGCCCAGATAGACGTCATAGATGCCGGCCAGCGCCTTCTTCCACAGGGGTGTGCCGTCGGGCGAGAACTGCAGTTTGCGGTCGCTATTGGCAACGGCCTTCACCAGCGGGTCGGTCAGCGACGAGAGTTCGCTGTGGTTCGAGAGTGTGTCGCCGTACATCTTGCCCGCGGGCATCTCTGCGTCGGGTACCAGTCCGAAGTGCTCCATTCCGTAGGTGACATCGTAGAACGACCCTCCCTGCGAGAAGCTCACGTCGCCGTGCATGCGCACGGCCTTGTCGGCACGGTCCATATAGGTGTTGTAGACGATAAACATCTCCGAGAAGTCGTACACCTTGCCCGTCTTGCGAATCAGCTCCGATTCCAGGAAACCGAGGGCCGAGTAGCTCCAGCACGTGCCGGCGTTCTTCTGGTTCTTGACGGGTGTGATGGCCACGCTGTCAACGGTGGTGAAACGGAATCCTTCGGTGGAGTCCTTGTCGGCGGCAAAGGTGCTTGCGGCCGTGAGCGCAATCAGGGCGCTGAGGATGAATTTTTTCTGCATTTTATTGTTCATTTTTATGCTCGTTTTCTCGCCAAGGCATAGCCGATGCAAGCATCGCTCTGCTCTTTTGGCTTAACGAAAACGTTGGTTTAATGTTTAAATTCTGTATTCTGTTCAATAATCTGTGCCGTTTGGGAAGTTCCCCTTTTAAGGGGGATTTAGTGGGTCTTTAGTATCGATTTGTATTTCTTTCTGTTGCGTAACGTTTCCTTCGCCTTTTCGACCCACAGGTCGCTTTCCAGGTATTTGGCCGTTCGGCCCGGAGTGTTGTAGTATCGCAGGGCGATTTCGCATTCCAGGGCTCCGCTCATTTCCTGGCGCAGGCTGTCCAGGTCGTGGGCCAGCCGGATGTCGTAGGCCTTGAGCAGCGAGTCTTTTTCCCATCGCATCATCGACTGGCTGAACTCCGCGTAGTCTTCGTCCGTCAGGCTGAACTCCTTCACCGGCGGAATACTGTCGTGGAAGTGACGGTAGCGCGTGGCATAGTCGAAGATGGCGCTCTTCTGCATCGCGAACCACAGCAGGTGCGACATCACCATGGGCTTCTCTTCCATGTCGGGCTTGATGCCGCCGCCGTCGCGCACCTCGCGTCCGTTCGCTGTGTGGAACACGTGGGTCAGGCTGTCAGGGATGCGGCCCACCGAACCGTCTTCGTTCCGGTGGCTGTAGTCAATGGCCTGAATGCAGCGGCCCGAGGGGATGTAGTATTTGGCCGAGGTGAATTTGATGAGCGTGTTGTAGGGGAGGGAGGCCGAACTCTGCACCAGTCCCTTGCCGAAGGTCCGTTCGCCCAGGATGACGGCGCGGTCCAGGTCCTGCAGGGCTCCGCTCACAATCTCCGAGGCCGAGGCCGAACCGCGGTCCACGAGAACCACTATCGGAAGGTCGGGCTCGATGGGATGGGTATTGGTGCGGAACGTGCTGTTCCATTGGGCCAGTTTCGCCTTCGTTTCCACCACGGTACTGCCCTTGGGCACAAACATCGACACAATCTTGACAGCTTCTTCCACCAGGCCGCCCGGGTTGCTGCGCAGGTCCAGCACCAGGCCCGCCAGGGTGTGGGCCTTGTCGGCACGCAGGTCAATCAGGGCACTCTGTACTCCCAGCGAGGCCTTGTCTGTGAACTGTTCCAGCTGGATGATGCCGATCGAGTCGGTCAGCCAGCCGTAGTAGGGGACGGCATCGAGGGTGATTTTCTGTCGTTTGATTTCCACGGTCCGCACTGTGTCCTCAAAGGGACGCTGGTAGGTCAGCCGGAAGGTGGTGCCCGCCTCGCCGCGCAGTTTGTCGCTCACCTGCGAGGTCGTTTTCTTCAACATCGGCTCCTCGCCGATCTTCAGGATGGCATCGCCCGCACGCAGTCCCGCCTTGTGGGCCGGTTTGCCCACATAGGGGTTGGCCACCACCACCGTGTCGCCGTGCTGCTGGATGAGGGCGCCCACGCCGCCGTATTCGCCCGTGGTCATCGTTTTCCAGTCGTTCTGGTCGTCCTCGCTGTAGAACTCTGTGTAGGGGTCCAGTTCGTAGAGGGCGGCGTTGAGGCCCGCCGAGAGGGCCTTCGACCAGTTGATGCTGTCCACATAACGTTCCTGGAGCAGGGTGATGGCCTGACCCAGAATGTCCATGTATTGTTGTGCGTCGAGGTGTGGTTCTTTGTTGGTACGGGAGGGGTGTGTTTGAGCGGTGGCCTGCAACACGCAGGTCAAGGCCAGAAGGAGCACACATATCATGCGGGCCGGCCCGCAAGTATTTTTTCTCATTATGTTACTGATTTATGGGTGACAAAGATACACATTTTTTTTCACATACGCAAGCGTCTGTCCTGAATTTATGTTTTTTTATATCTTTTTCGGCACTTTCCCGCAAAATTCATGGATAATTCGTGGCAATTCGCTCATTATACATGGCCGACAGAGCAAAGAGAATCAGAGAACCGTCCCCTAGATTTCAATCTGATTCCTGAACCGATTCTATTCGTCTCCGGCGGAAATAAACTGGGTTCACGGAAATTCAGCGACTGGAAGGATAAATAATCCGACTTCGCAGATTTCCGGCATTCCGACGCAAAACAATCCGACTCGGCCTTTAGGGAGCAGCCGCATAAATAAACCTGTGTGACACAAGCTTAGTGTTGCAAAATTCCGCACGCCCCCCATGCATAGGTCCTGCAACTTCGTCTCAATTTGTTCCATAGTATCTTGCCATTTTCCGTCTTCAAAGTGCCTGT
>CAJOOX010000203.1 GCA_905236195.1 uncultured Bacteroidales bacterium | reverse complement strand
CGCGCCTGCAACTCGCTGTTGCCCATCAGCACCGAGGCTTGGGCAGCCCTCAGCCGGTTGACACGCTGGAATCCGTCGAACAACGGCAGGGAAGCAGAGACGGAGTATCCGTTATTGAAGGTACTTACGTTCGTATAGACATTTGTCTCGGGATCGATGGCTCGTCCGAAGTTGTACTGGGCCCCTATGTTTCCGCTCACCGAGGGCAGAAAGGCACCGATGGCGGCCACACGATCGGCCCGGCGGTTGTCCTGCGTAAGCTGGCTGATGCGTATGTCGTGGTTGTGTTCCACGGCATAGCGCATGCAGTCACCTACAGTCAGTGCTGCCTGCTGGGCCGTCACGGCAGAGCAGAGCAGCTGGGTAATCATTATGATTCTGATTGTTTTCATTTTTACATTCATTTTCATGCTCGTTTGTTTTGACGGTACAAAGATAAGGTAAAGTTTCGAATCCACCAAGATTATTGATGCGGCTGGAGACGGTTTGTCCATTTTTTTGACAGCATTGTGTCTAATATTTTGACATTCCGGAGGGGGTAAGACAGGAAAAAAAAGATCAAAGAGTAGATATCTCGGAAAAAAACGCTATCTTTGCACCCGAAATGAAAACCTATGGTACTATACTCGTCATCGACGACAACGAAGCCATCCTCACGGCACTGAAGTATTGCCTGACGGAGATGTTTGATCGCGTCATTACCCTGTCCTCGCCGGAGGGAGTTCTCAAACTACTCGGTCAGGAGACCGTTGCCCTTGTACTGCTGGATATGAATTTCAGCATCGGTGTAAACGACGGACAGGACGGGCTCACCTGGCTGCGTGCCATCCGCAAGCACCATCCCGACCTGCCGGTGGTTCTGATGACAGCCTACGGCGAAGTTTCGCTGGCCGTACGCGGTCTGAAGAGCGGAGCCGCCGACTTCATCACCAAACCGTGGGACAACGATGAGCTGGTCCGCAAACTGAAAGACGTGCTTGATGCCCAACAGGATGTGGCAACTCTGGACGAAGTGGAGGCGGAGCATATACGCCGCGCTATTGACCGCTGTCACGGCAACCTGAAACTGGCCGCCGAGCAGTTAGGAATCACGCGACAGACCTTATACAATAAAATTAAAAAGCTTTCGTGAGCGATGGACACAAAAGATTGGATTATCATAGGGCTTGCGGTGCTTCTGACAAGTGCCCTGATTTGGTTTGTGTGTCATCAACGCAAGATGAAGGAGAGAGCCTACCTGATGCGCGAAGCACTCCGGAACCGGGATTTCTCGTTCCGGTTGCCTCTGAAAGGAATGCCTTCGGGAGATAAGGCCTGTCAACAGCTGCTGAATGACATGGGACAGGAAATCCGTACTCTGATGAACCGCAACGAGGTGGAATCATGGCAACGGCTGACGCGTGTCCTGACCCACGAAATCATGAACGTTACGGCACCCATCTCGAGCATCACGCAGTCATTTCTGGATCGCGGAGATGTGAAGGGCACACCATTGGAAGACGGCATCCGCGCCATCCGCGACACAAGCGTGGGGCTGACACGATTCGTAGAGAGCTACCGGACGATGATGCATCTGCAGAAGGCGGTGCCACAGGACATCTGTCTGAGAGATATTGTGGAGAGCGTGGCATCGCTCTATCCTTCATTGAAATGGGAAACAGACAGCAGCCTGGATCGCACGGTTTATGCCGATGCCAATCTGGTGCGTCAGGTATTGACGAACCTGGCAAAGAATGCGGTTGAAGCGGGAGCTGAAAAAATAGGAGTTGCATGGACGGAGGAAGGTCTCGCTGTGAGCAACGACGGGAAAGCGATACCTGCGGAGATACGCAATGAAATCTTCGTTCCGTTTTACACTACGAAAAGGGATGGCTCGGGTATCGGACTGGCCTTGTCTCGTCAGATCTGTGTGACACAAGGCGGGAATCTCAGTCTGAGGGAAAGACCGCTTGAAGGATTCCATGTCACGTTCCTGATTACTTTCAGGGAAGGCCGCCCGCGGCCCTATCGGACTCCGATGGACATTAACAGGATTATTTAAGGATGCTCCTTGCGGGGCATCCTTTTATTGCGGAATGGAAGAGCGGAATCAGAGGAAGGCGGCCATCTGCTGCTGAACGGCTTTGGCGGCATCGGCTGCAGCCTGGGCGAAGTCGCGACCGGCGGAGGCATAGATAATGGCGCGGGAGGAATTGACGATGAGACCGCAGTCGTCAATCATACCGTATTTAACGACTTCCTCGAGGCTGCCGCCCTGGGCACCGATGCCGGGCACAAGGAGGAAGTGGTTGGGCACTATCTTGCGGACCTTCTTGAATTCCTCGCCCTGGGTGGCTCCGACTACATACATCATATTGCTGTCGTTGCCCCAGGTGCTGGAAACGCGGAGAACCTCCTCGAAAAGTTCCCCCTCAGCATCGCGCAGGGGCAGATGCTGGAACGAGAAGGAACCCTTGTTGCTGGTGAGGGCGAGCAGGATGACCCACTTGCCTTCATACTCGAGGAAGGGCTGCACCGAGTCATTGCCCATGTAAGGAGCGACGGTGAGGGAATCAACGTCATATTCCTCGAAGAATGTGCGTGCGTACATCTTGGACGTATTGCCGATATCGCCACGCTTGGCATCGGCGATGATGAAGTGGTCGGGATAGCTCTCATTGAGATACTTGACGGTCTTCTCAAAGGCCAACATACCCTTGATGCCGGCACTCTCATAGAATGCCAGATTCGGTTTGTAGGACACACACCAGGGTGCGGTGGCATCGATGATGGCCTTGTTGAACGCGAAGATGGGATCTTCTTCCGTCAGCAGATGCTGGGGAATCTTCTTGAGATCCGTGTCGAGGCCGACACAGAGGAAACTCTTCCTGGCCCGGATCTGGGCTGTTAATTCTTGTCTGGTCATAATATAAGGCCCTCTAAATCCCCCTTAAAGGGGGACTTCAGCCAGAGGGCTTGGATTGGATTATTTTACTAATATTAATTTACCATTTCGGATGACCAGTCCCTTGTAATCGGAGGATACGGGCTGGCCGAGGAGGTTGCGAACGACAGCTGATTTCGACTTGTCGTTGGCAAGGATTTCACTGATTGCATTGGTGCTGCCCTGCTCACGGACCTCGACATAGAAGAGACCGCTCTCGCTACCGCTACGAGCGATGGTGTGGGTGCCCGGCTGTACGTTTTCAATCGTATAGAGACGCACGCCGGAACTGCCTTCTGGCGTGGTGGCGGAACTGAGAGCCAATGCCGTGCCGTCGAAAGAGAGACCTCCTTCGCTCCAAGTCGATTGTACAATAAGTACGATGACAGGACGGGTGTTGGTGAACTGCACAAGGGTGGAACTTTCCATCTTGAGACCGGACGAGAAGGTGAGTCCGTCGTAAGAGCCCTGGAACTTGGAGTTGAAATTGTGTTTGCCGCTACCGAAGGAGAAATAGTCATCGGTAGACTGTACGTCCGAGCCATTAAACATAACGGTATAGGTCTTAGCCTCTACTGAATCCTGACCGCTGCCTCCGACTGTCACCCCGAGCGTATTGATAGCATCAACATGTGTACCGTCTGCTTTGGTGTAAGCGGGATAATATTCCTTGGCGGGATCGACGGCATCGTCATTGCCGTCAAGCATGATATCCTGCACCAGCGAATTGGCATAAACCTCGAGGTTGGAGTAGAACTTGACGGTGTCGAGGGTATAGGCGCTACCGTCGCTTGAATCGTTGGGATTGAGTCCGTTGGCTGTCTCCCAAGCATCGGGCATACCGTCGCCATCGGTATCGAAGCCTGTGGGGCGTTTGCCGGTGCCAAAATTCTTCTCGGTATAGCCGTCCACATCGCTGACCAGGTCAATACGGCCTTTTTTGCCGGTGACAGACCCCGTGTAGGTAGCGGTACCGGCAAGGGCTTCCTCGAAATAGCGGAGATCGACCTCATCGGGATCGAGGGAAGCTCCGGCCAGACCGAGCACCTTGTTGTAGGCCTCAACGGCCGTGTGGGTGGTCACCTCGCCCGTGGGAGCGGGAGAAGAAAGACGCATGCTCACATAATCGGTACCCGAATGAGTGATATAGGACACATTGTCGCCATAGTAATGGTTCGGATCAGGCGTGTACCAGACACCTCCGGTGCTGTAATAGCCATTGTCACCTCTCACATAGCTCCAATCGGCATTGTTTGTGGAATTGAGGCGGTTGCCATCGATATAGTAACGGCTGAACATGGTCCAGTAGATTTCAAATCCGCTGGCACTGCCGCTGTTGGCCACAGAAGTCTGGGTGATAAGGGAAGTCGAACCTGCGGGACCGGACTTGTAGTAGTTGTTGACCATATTGATCTGACCGCCACCGGGGCCGCCATAGCAGCCGTTGCCGCAGTTGTAAATCACGCAGTTGCGGAAATCGACGTTCTCGGCCTGTACGGCATTCGCCCAACGGTATTCGCTATAGAGTTTATTATTTGTATATCCGGTCCAGTTGTAACGGGCACCGTTGAAACGGGGCGTACGGTTGCCGGTATGACAGATTAGGTTGTGGTGGAAGGAAGCGAGTTTGCCGCCCCAAATACCGCCATAACCATGGGCGCCTTTGCCATGGCCTGCGTTGTGGAGAGCCTCGCCGATGGTGCACCACTGCATCGTGAAGTTGTTGTTGTCATAGAACGAAGCTACCTCGTCGATGGACCACGAGAAGGAACAGTGGTCGATGATAATTCCGGTCTTGTTGCGTGTCCATGTGGCATCGGCACCGTCGTTGACATCGCGCTCCTGTCCGCGCCGGCTGCGGATGAAACGCACCACAATATTGTCGCCGCCATACTGTAGGGTATAGTAGCGGAGTGTGATGCCGGGAGAGGGAGCAGTCTGCCCGAGGATGGTTGTGTTGGCTCCGATACTCAGGTCGCTCGACAGGGCTATCACGCCACCCACATCGAAGACGACGATTTTCTTTTCAGCGCCGCTGACAGCTGCTCGGAAAGAACCCGTACCTGAATCGTTGAGATTCGTTACATGAACTACCTTGCCGCCGCGACCTCCTGTCACATAACGGCCGTGTCCCTCGGCACCGGGGAAAGCGGGAACTCTGGTCTCGGCCTGGGACCCGAGAACGAGAGTCATAAGAAGTGTCAGTACAAAAAACAGTTTCTTCATTTCAGATGTATGTATTATTTTAGTTTGAAATGGCTACAAAGATAAGAAAATTTTCCTTAAACACATACATCTGTCAAGGTTTTTAACAAAAAAAATGGGCAAAAAGTGCATAAAAGCGCTATATTTTTATATTATAGCGAGAATTTGAAGGTTCCTCCGACCTTGATCCACCGGCCCGGCTGAGGGATGAACGAATAGTCGTAGTAGGTGTGGTCGGTGAGGTTGTTGGCATCGATGAAGACAGACCACCGGTCATCAGTCCAGGCAAGGCGTCCGTCAAGGAGGCCATAGGGCTGGTTGCCCGTTCCGACACGGTCCTGCCAGCGCCAGGCAAGCGTGAGCATAAGCTTGCTCCAAAGCCGCCAATGAGTGTTGATGACAACCTTATGCCGCAAGTATTCCATCGCATACTTGGAGCTGACGACAGGACGGTAATAGTCGATATCCTCGTTGATGAATGCCCATTGGACAGACAGACTGGTGAGCGGGGAAGTTTCCCAAATCTCGGCAGGCATCCAGGCGACAGAAGTCTCCACCCCGACATTGTCGAGCCGGAAATTGCCGCTGCGATAAATCCAGTCAGCCGTAGCGAGACCCGCTGCCTCATCAGCATAGACCACCCAGTCAATCATGTCGCTCTTGTGGCTGTAGAAAACCTGCGCCTCGGCACGCCAGCCATGTCTGCGATAGCGTGCCCCAAGGGAAACGTCGTTGGTCTTTTCGGGAGAGAGGGTGGAGTTGCCCTCAATGCCCTTGCCGCTATAATAGAGGTCGGTAAAGGTGGGCATGCGAAGTGCCATGTTCCATGAGGCGAAAACTTTCCATTCAGTGGCGGGACGCCAGGCAATGTCCACCCCCGGATAGAATCTCCATTTGTGGTCGAGACCAGAATTGCGGTTGGCCAAAACACCAAGCGAGAACGTCCAGTCGTTGAGGATGAGATTGTGTTCCAAGAAGGCGGAAAGATTGGTACGGTCATCGCCGTATTTATAATAAATGTGGCTCTGTCTGTCGGCACCGCCGGTCTTTACCCATTCATCTTCCTCACGGGCTTTGCCCAGTTTGGTGGAGAGGATGCCCTCATTGCGCATCTCGGCACCGAACGAAGTCTTGCCCCAACGGGAAGAGAACCAGGCATTCAAAGCCAGCCCGTAGGTATCCACCTGATGGAAATTCTCGCCTGCTGGAGAATCCTTGTGCCACTGGTAATGGTCATACCAGCGGTTCCAGAAGACCTGGGGCGCCAGATGGAGAAGGCCTGCCTTGGTGCGAACCGAAAGTGCTGCCATGTAGCGCTCATTGCTCTCCCATTGGTCGGTGGATGCCGCACCATAGAAAGTGTTGGCACTATAGGGCTTGTAGCTGTAGCCCAACTGGAGATCGACCGTCGTGGAATCGACCTGAAGCTCGCCCTGATAGAAGGCTCGCGTCTGCTGATAGTCGCTGTTGGGTGTGGCTCCGTCGGTACGGGCATAACCGCCCGAGAGACGGTGTGTCATGGTGCCAAGGCTGCCTGCCACATGACTTTTGGCGAGACGGAGGTTGCCCTCGGCATAACCGTACTGACCGGCTTCGACCATCACGGTTCCTTCATCTGTATCGCGTTTGGTCACGATATTAATGACACCTGTGAATGCCGAAGTGCCGAACACACGTGCGGCAGGCCCTTCGAGCACCTCGATGCGCTCGATGTCCTGGGGCGAAAGCGGAAAGTCGGCCGAGAGATGGCCTGTGTGCGGCGACGAGATATTGACACCGTTGAGCAAAATGGTAACCTGATCGAAGGTTCCTCCCCGAACGGAGACATCCGTCTGGACACCTCCCTCGCCGCGCTGTCGGACATCGATGCCGATTACGGATTCGAGAAGATCGTTGACACTTGGCGCTGCTTGGGCCGCAATCTCTGTGGCCGTCAGTACCGTAACCATACGGGGCGCCTGTTCGGCTGTCAGCGGCACACGCGAGCCCAGCACCTCGACACCTTCGAGGTCCAGGACAAGGGAGTCGCCATCGGCCACAAGCACAGGGCGCTGGATGCCAGCCGGGGCTTCTGTGGTCTTGGCTTTGAGCGACACGCTCTGAAGCATTGCCACAGCCAATGTACCCACCGCTATAACGCGGTGCAGGCTCTGAAAGCTGGCATAGGAAGCTCTGGAAAAACGCTTCCATTTGACGGGGTTTGTTGTTGTTTTGTTTGTCATAAATAGGATTTTGCAGCGCTTAAAGCACTTTTTTGCCCAAAATCGGGTGCAAAGATACACTTTTTTTTGGAGAATTCAAAATTTTTTCGTACTTTTGCGGAGAAAATTGCAAAAATATGTATGCCCGATTTCATATAGACTACGCAACAGAGTGGGGCGAACAGCTCTATCTCTTCATCGGCAACAAACCTTGCGTGGGCGAAGGACTGAGAGTTGGCGCCATGCTGCTCAACAGCGACAGTCGCTCCGGTTGGTTCGGCCAAATTGATGCCAACCGTTTCGTGGGGAATGCCTATCACTATGCCGTGGTAAGAGAAGGCCAAGTAGCCCGCGTTGAATGGGGCGACGGACACTTCATCCCGTCCCTGGCATCGATGAGCCTCTCTCCCAACACTCCGGCCAACAGAGTGCTCCACATCTATGACGGATGGCAGACCAATCCTGTGGATCAGCCTTTCTATTCGACTGCGTTTACCGATTCGATATTCACCCACCGGCGTCGCAACGGCAGCGAAGCCCAGGAACCCACGTTCCACCGCGGACAAGCCAACACGCTCACCTTCCTGTGCGAAGCCGCCACAGTGAGAAAAGGCATGGTTCTGGCCATCTGCGGAAACCAGCCCGCCCTAGGCAACTGGGATCCCACCCATGCCGCCGTTATGGATGCAACCCAACAACCCACCTGGCGTCTTTCGCTCGACCGTGATAATCTGACCTTCCCGATGCTCTTCAAATTCGTCCTTCTCGACGAAGAAACCCACGAATTCATCGCATGGGAAGATACACCCAACCGCTTCTTCGATCCCGGGACACTCTCCACGGGCGACAGCGTCATAGTCCGGGACCTCTACTTCAATTCACCGCTGCACCCCTGGCGCGGCTCGGGCACGGCCATTCCCGTCTTCGCACTACGCAGCAAAGCCTCATGCGGCATCGGTGATTTCATGGATCTGAAGCTCATGATTGACTGGGCCGAAAAGACTGGACAGAACGTCATCCAGCTTCTTCCCATCAACGACACGACAATGACGCGTACCTGGAAGGACAGCTATCCCTACAACTGCAATTCCACGTTTGCAATCAATCCTGCATACGTCCGCCTGGAGTCAATCGGCACCCTTAAGGATGCTCAGGAACGCAAGAGCTATCAGCACCAGCGACTTATGCTGAACAGGCTGCCCTCGATGGATTACGAAAAAGTGGTGGCCCTCAAATGGGACTATCTCCATAAAATTTACAAACAACAGGGTGCGGATGATCTCGAGAAAGACGACTGTCGCAGGTTCTGCGAACTCAATGCCGACTGGCTGGAGTCATATGCTCTGTGGTGCTATCTGCGCGACAAGTACAAGACGCCCGATTTTCATCTTTGGAAAGAAAACAGATATGAACCCGGTCTGGCTGAGAAATTGAATCTCACAGCAACTGCCCGCAAGGAATTCCTGTTCCACAAGTGGCTGCAGTATCACCTGCATTGCCAGTTGTCGGAGGTACGCGACTACGCTCATGCTCACGGAATCATCCTCAAAGGAGACATCCCCATAGGCATCTCACGTTGCAGTGTGGATGCCTGGGCCACGCCCCACCTGTTTCATATGGACTCTCAGGCCGGTGCCCCGCCGGATGCGTTCGACCGCAACGGACAGAACTGGAACTTCCCGACCTATAACTGGCAGGAGATGGAACGTGAAGGATTCCGCTGGTTCCGCAACCGTTTCATACAGATGGCCCGTTATTTTGACGCCTATCGTATCGACCACATCCTGGGATTCTTCCGCATCTGGGAAGTGCCCGAAAATGCCATTCAGGGCATTTTGGGCCATTTCAATCCCGCCATGCCGCTTTCGCCGGACGATATGCAGAACTTCTATGGCTTCCATTTCGATTACGACCGGGATGTGCTGCCCTATGTGACCGACGAAACACTGAACGTGCTCTTTGACCACGATGCCCGATATATCGAGCAACAGGTAAAAAGAAAGTTCCTGGAAATTCCCGTCAGGAAACCCGTCCTTCACCAGACTCCCAAAACGCCGATGGTACGGGGCGCTTTTGAGGACACTGCTGATGCGGTTGTTCCCGCTCCGGGGAAAAAGGGTACGGCAGAAACGGACACCACACCCGCAACGCCCGTCAACCAGCGATATAAGGTGACACCCCGCTTTGCGTCACAGCGCGGCTGTCTGGGATATTTCCAGAAACGAGCTCCTGAGGAACAGTTCCATCTGAAACAGATGTTCCGTATGCTGGACGAAGTGCTGCTCGTCGAAGATCCCCGTCATCGCGGCGCCTTCCATCCCCGCATCAACGGAATGGACACGCTCTCGTTTCAGGCCTTACCGCCAGAACAGCAGGAAGCCTATCGTAGAATGCATGAGGATTTCTTCTACCATCGCCACGAAGCGTTTTGGGAAGAATCTGCCATGAAGAAACTGCCCGCTTTGGTTCGCGCCACGCGGATGCTGTGCTGTGGCGAAGACCTTGGCATGATTCCCCAATGCGTCCACAAAGTAATGTCCGACCTCAGAATTCTCACGCTCGAAGTACAACGCATGCCCAAGTCGTGGGACGAGTTCGGCGACCCGGCCTCTTATACTTATTACAGCGTATGCACAACATCGAGCCATGACCTGAGTAACCTGCGAGCCTGGTGGAAGGAGAATCCTGAAGCCTCCCAGCGATACTACAACAATATGCTGCATTGTGTCGGCGAAGCCCCCAAAGAGGCCGACGGATGGATTGTACAGAAAATCGTGGAACAGCATCTGTGTTCGCCCGCCATCCTCTGCATTCTTCCCCTGCAGGACTGGCTCGGCATGGACGAAGCGCTGCGCTATCCAGTCCCCGAGGACGAACGCATCAATGTGCCGTCCAATCCCGACAACTACTGGCATTACCGCATGCACCTCAACCTCGAAGACCTCCTCAAGGCCGATGACTTCAACCATCTGGTGCATGACCTGATCAAGAAATATGACCGGTAGTTTTTAGATTGGGATTTCAGGATTTCGATATAACGATATAACGTCATTACAAAAAAAATAAAATTATGAAAAAAATCATTCTTTCCCTCGCCCTTGCTTTCGGGCTGACCGCTGTGCCTCAGGAGACACAGGCACAGAGTTTTCTGAACAATATTCTCGGCTCACTTGCCGGCTCTTCCTCCTCTTCGTCCTCCTCTGAGGGTCAGAACAGCGGCAGCAGTTCATCCTCCAATGCGCTCGGCGACATCCTCAACAGCGTGACATCGAGCGTAACCGGATCGAACTCCAGCGAGGTGGGCAACATTCTGGGCAATGTGATTTCCGCCGTAGCCGGCGATGTTACGACTACCGCCTCCTCTATTCTGGGCACCTGGACTTATACCGCGCCTGCCGTACAGTTTGAAAGCGATAACCTCCTCACGAAGGCAGGCGGTGCCGCAGTGGCACAGAAAGTGGAAACCAAACTTGCTAAATATTATAAGGTAGTGGGCATCAAGGAAGGCACGCTGAAGTTCACCTTCAACAATGACGGCACCTGCACTTATGGTGTAGGCTCCCGCAGCCTTTCCGGCACTTACACTTTCGACTCCGAGACGAAGACCATCACCATCAAAACCACAACAGGCCTGAGTGTCAAAACTTATGTCACCGTATCCGGTTCGACCATGAGTCTCTGCTTCGATGCTTCGAAACTCCTGACACTGTTCACAGCACTGAGTTCAAAATTCTCTTCGCTTTCGACCATCACCAGCATCGCATCCAATTATGACGGCATGAAGGTGGGCTTCAAGTTCTCGAAATAAAGTATGGTCAAAAACTACCATACCATCATACTCGGCGGAGGTCCTTCTGGCATCTCCGCCGCAATTTTATTGCAGAAAGCCGGGCTTCCTGTCTGCGTCATTGACCGGGCTACGTTTCCACGGGACAAGACCTGCGCCGGTCTTGTGACGCTCAAGACCTACAATCGCATCCGTCATCTGATGGATGAAAAAGACGAATCTCAACTGGCCTCACTCTTCTGTGACCAGACTCGGAAGGCGAGTGTTTACGACCGGAATCGACGCTTGTGCGCTTCCGAAACAGAAATCGGCTACCGGCTGGTCAGACGCCGCAGTTTTGATTTCCAACTGGTGGAATACTACAAACAGCTGGGCGGCACGATGCTGGAGGGCAAGAGGGAATATGATATTGACTTCAACAGCCGGATAATTACGTTGAAGGATGATTGTGAACCGCAGCTCCACTACAATTATCTCATCGCAGCCGACGGAGCCAAGAGCTCTGTCAGACGCATGTTTCACCTCGATATCGCCCACATGGGCCTCAGCCTCGAAACACACATCCCGAAATCGGAATGCACCTTCCCCACGGATGAAGTACGCATCGCCTTCGGTGTGGTTGACGGCGGATACGCATGGATTTTTCCATCGGGCAATGATGTCTGCATCGGTATCATAAACACATTCGACACAAAATTCGACTACCGTCAATCGCTGTTGGACTACATGACCTCGTTGGGGCTCGATGCCTCGCGCTATGAAATACGCGGAGCCTATATTCCGTACGGCGGTGTGACCAATACCCGGTCGTTACCTCGCAACGTGCTGATGGTGGGTGATGCAGGCGGGTTTGTCGATCCCCTTGTAGGCGAAGGTCTCTATCTGGCATTAACATCGGGAACGTTTGCAGCAGAATGCATCATTGAAGGACATCCGGAAAAATTCCTCCAGCGCATGAAACCTCACATCCGGAGCATCCGACAGGGACGTATTCTCCGAGAGCGGTTCTACAGTCCCCGGGTGCTGGATTATTTCTACCGCCACATCCCGGGCCGTGAAAAATTCCTCCGATTCTTCTGCGACCACCACATTTCTACAGACCTCTACCCCACCACCTATCTGGGACTCATCCGACTGCTGTGGGGATACAAAAGACAATGAATAAAGGCCCGCTGAAAAGCGAGCCTTTATTTTGGGAGAATAATCTATTATCTGATGTATTCACAGCCCATGTAGGGAACCAGTACATCAGGCACCTTGACAGAGCCGTCGGCCTGCTGGTAGTCCTCGAGGATGGCGGCCACGATGCGGGGCAAAGCGAGAGCAGAGCCGTTGAGTGTGTGGCAGAGCTCAATCTTCTTGGAGTCCGTGCGACGGAAACGGCAGTGGAGACGGTTGGCCTGATAAGTGTCGAAGTTGGATACAGAGCTGACTTCCAACCAGCGCTTCTGGGCTTCGGAATATACCTCGAAGTCGTAGCATACGGAAGACGTGAAACTCATATCGCCGCCACAGAGACGGAGGATACGGTAGGGCAGACCGAGTTTCTGAACAAGACCTTCTACATGTTCCAACATTTCCTTGTGGCTCTCTGCACTGTGCTCGGGCGTATCGATGCGTACAATCTCAATCTTCGAGAACTCGTGCAGACGGTTCAAGCCACGTACGTCCTTTCCGTAGCTGCCGGCCTCACGGCGGAAACACTGCGTATAGGCCGTGTTCTTGACGGGAAGCTCCTTCTCGTTGAGAATCACATCTCGGTAGATATTGGTTACAGGAACCTCTGCCGTGGGAATAAGATAGAGGTCATCCACCTCGCAGTGGTACATCTGGCCTTCCTTGTCAGGAAGCTGTCCCGTGCCGTAGCCGGAAGCCTGGTTCACCACCGTAGGAGGCATAATCTCCTCATAACCGGCAGCACGTGCCTGGTCGAGGAAGAAATTGATGAGAGCTCGCTGGAGACGAGCACCCAAACCGCGATAGACGGGGAAGCCTGCGCCCGTGATTTTCACACCCAAATCGAAATCAATGAGGTTGAGATCTTTAGCGATTTCCCAATGGGGTTTCGGATTGGCGGGCAACTCACAAGGCATCTTGTCGTTGAGCTTCACCACAAGGTTGTCAGCGGCCGAAGAACCCTCAGGCACCTCATCGTAGGGGATATTGGGGATGGTGCAGAGGAATGCATCCATTTCAGTCTGCATGCGGGTCTTCTTGTCTTCGAGTTCCTTGCATTCGGACTTAAGGGCAGCAACCTGGGCCTTAGCAGCCTCAGCCTCATCCTTCTTGCCGGCTTTCATGAGAGCACCGATTTCCTTAGCAGCCTGGTTGGAGGCAGCAAGTTTCTGGTCGAGGGCAGCCTGGGCGGCACGTCGCTCGGCATCCATGGCTATCACTTTCTGAATAGCCTCCTCAGCACCTTGGAAGTGCTTTTTGTTCAGACCTTTGATTACACGGTCGGTCTGCTCCGTGATCAACTTGAGTGTTAACATATACTATTGGACTATTTCACTATTTGACAATTTGACTATTTTACTATTGGACCATTTGACTATTTAAAAACAAGAATCATCGCCCATGTTAGCCCAAGGGCCGGGAGGCGATGATTCGATATGATGTCAGTCAAACAGATTATTCTGCCAGAGGCTGAATCGAAACGTATGACTTGTTGTTACGTTTTCTGCTGAAAACTACAACACCGTCGGTCAGAGCATAAAGCGTATCGTCCTTGCCAAGACCTACGTTCAGTCCAGGATTGTGCTTAGTACCACGCTGACGAACGAGGATGTTGCCAGCTTTTACGATTTCACCACCAAACTTCTTAAGACCAAGTCGTTTGGAATGAGACTCACGGCCGTTCTTAGAACTACCGACACCTTTTTTATGTGCCATGCTAAGTTTCTCCTTTCTTTAATTATGCAACAATTTCTTTAACTAACACCTCGGTGAAGTGCTGACGTGCACCGGTCTTCTTGTCGAAGCCCTTGCGACGCTTCTTGTGGAAGACGATGATCTTCTTGCCACGAACTTCTACCTGTGCGACCTCGCAGACTACCTTAGCGCCGTCAACGACGGGAGTGCCTACCTGAACCGCACCATCATTGTTGACGAGGAGCACCTTGTCGAAGGTCACCTTGTCGCCAACCTTTGCGTCCTTCATATTGAGGACACATACTTTCTGGCCAGCCTCTACACGGAACTGCTGACCCTGCATCTCAACGATTGCAAACATTTTGTATAAAAAACTTTTTAATAAGTTTCTCCGCAGGGCGGAACGCCACACTTGGCATTCGCTTGGATGGAGCCCAAATCGGAATCAGCGGCTGCAAAGATAAGAATTTTAGCGGGAACGGCCAAATCTTTCAGGAAGAAAATCCACAGGAAGGCTCATTTTTCCACCGCCTCTGCCTGTTTTGAGGTCTCGGGTTTGCAATTTGAGAGCATCTGGAACTGACGGAGGTCTGAAATCAAATCCCGGGTAAATATAACTTTTAATACGGCTTGGGGGTTCTGTATATTATTGCACATGCTGATAAACTTTCTGAATCCTTATGCCCTCGTCGAGTGCCTGAATGGTGAGGCTATGCTCATTCAAAGAGCCGTCAACGGGGAGTGTCACTTTACGGCGTGCCCGGTTGCTATAGACATTCAGTTTCCACTCTTCCGAACGTCCCACAGTGTGGAATTCGAGCACTTTTGCCTCCTTTCCGTCGACAGAAACGCTATATCGTATCTGCTGTCCGTCTTCGGGATGGCAGGGGAGTGTGAAAATTTCGAGACTTACCTTATCTCCCGATACCGAAAGCGGAATCTCCATCTTCTCACCTTTGGGCACAGGTTCTCCCACCACAGATTCGGACTCGAATACCAGGAGTCCCTTCTGTCCTTCAGGCATGGCTTTCACTGCAGTATCTTTGGGCACGGGCATATAATCCGCAAGCCGGCGCTGACGATGGGAAATCATTCCCTTCCATTTGCCGTCAAGCAGAGTATTATAGGTCTCATTGCATTCCTCGATGAGTTTCTGACCTGCATCCGAAGCCTCCCAATAGCCGCGACCGTGACGGGCCAATTGCCAGTTATGCCACTTTTGGGCCTGACCCACAGTGGAGAGAATAGGATATTCCACCAGCTCAAAGAATGCATTCTTGCGGCTCTCCGGCACTGCGGCATAGGTTGACTGAAGCCACTCCAGCTCGGCAGCCTGGGCAAGACGCTGACGCAACTGAGCCTCGCCGAGCGGGAGGTCATGCGGTTGTTTCCAGGAAGGATCTTTTTCCTCCGTGCGCGAGCCGCCCATCCACTCGGGTTTGTAAGGCCAGCAGAAATTGTACCATTTGGTCATCATTCGGCAAATACCACTTGCATCAATACCCAGCTGACGGGTGTACCATTCGTCGGTGTATGCAGACAAAGCGTCCGAGTTGCGGAACCGTTCGGGATTCCAGGCAAGGTCCATAAAGAGCTGGATCTCATACTCCATGGGCTTGAGGTCGCCCACGTTGAGAATCCAGATGCGGTCGATACCGTGATCGTAGCCGCGCAGGAGCTCGGAGAGAATCAGTTCGGGGTGCATGGTGGGCAGCCACGTGTAGTCATGCGGTCGTCCCCAATAGGAGATGTGATAATAGATGCCATTGCCGCCGGAACGTTTCCGTTCCTCTGCCGTGGGCAGATGGGTAATATAGCCGTAATTGTCGTCACACCACATGAGGGTCACATCGTCGGGCACCTCCAATCCGGCGCGATAGCAGTCGAGGACTTCCTTATAAGGCACGAACTGCTGGGGAATCTTTGTCACATCCTTATTGATATATTCTGCAAGCATCGCGCGCTGGTCCTTGAGTACGGATGTGAGAGCCGTTACCTGTTCGGGAATGGTCTTGGCGCCCTGCATCGGACCGTCGTGTATGCCGCGCATTCCGAGGGTATAGACACAGTCGCTGTGCCGGAGCGCCTTGACTCTCTGCTGCCAGAAGAGCAGCACCGAGTCGCGATTGGTAATATAATTATAGCGTCCGCCCGAGAGGTCATCGGCCCAGGGTTTCCACTCGCCGTTGGCATTGCGCATCATGGGTTCGCAATGGGAAGTCGAAACAACGATACCATACCGGTTGGCTGCTTCCTGATTGGCCCAGTTGCTGTAGAACGGCAGTGAACATCCGTGCATGGCCGGCCAGAACACATTGGCGCGCAGACGCAGCATGAGTTCGAAAATACGGGCATGTGTCCAGGGACCGATTTCTCCCTTGACGGGTGTGGCATCTCCCCCATTGGCGGCACGCATCCGGGGCTCATAGTTCTGCGAGGCCCAAGGCATCATGCCCCAGTCTTCGTCATTGATAAAGATTCCGCGGTAGGGAACTGCAGGAGCATCCTCAATTTCAAAACCTTCTGGGAGCGTGAGTTCGTCCTTGGGTAGCGGAGTCACATCAGCCCACCATTCCCAGGGAGAAACCCCTAGCCTGGATGAAATCTCCAACATACCATAGGATGTACCGCGTTTGTCGGATCCGATGACCCAAAGTTGTTTCTTCACGAGACGCACTAGAAAGGCCTCATGTTTTCCCCGGATACCGGAAACATCGATTCCAGCTTTTCTGACAGCTTTTTCGAATGCTTTATTTCCCAGCGTACCTGCCACAATCTGTGATTTATTGGCCTTGGCGGTCACATGGACTTTCACATCCATCACTTGGGAAAAGTCACGTGCAAGCAGGTCTCCGGTCGTTTTTACAACCTCGGCTTCTCTGTTGTCAATATACAGAGAAACTTTCCCGCCACGACGTACGGTCCAGTCGTTGGACAAAAGATGAATCGGAAAGGCTATAATTATTAATAAGGTGTATAATAAAGGTTTCATAAGGCTGCAATTTAAAACAAAAAAGGACGCACTCCTTATTATATATATATAGGAATGCGTCCGATATAAGAGAAAGACTTAATCCGGAATGGTAACGGTGACGTTCATCCAACCGTCTATAGTCTTCTTACTGCCGGGCTGCAGACCCTTCATGAAGAGCTGTGATTTCTCGGGATATGCCTTCTTGTAGGCAGAAATCATAGAGTTGACTTCTGCGGCACGCGAAGGATCGGCGGCCTTGGCCTTGTAGAGTTCCTCGACAGCTGCCATGTAGCAGAGCGAACGCACTACATTATCATCGTTGGGGAATACCATAGGACCAGACTGACGGTACATATCGGCAATGAAGATGTAAGGATCGGCCTGCTGGGGGTTGTGATTCAATGACTGACGGCAGAGTTCACGAGCCTTGGAGAAATTCTTCTTCATCTTGTAGTAGATATTAGCCTCAAGCAGGTAGATATCAGCCTTGTCTTCGGGCTGGATGGCGAAGCCGAGAGACTCCTCGAGATAGAAGATGGCCTTGTCCCAATCGCTGTTCTTCATAGCGAGCTGGGCCATACCCTTGGCAGACTCCATATCTGGAGCGAGCTGATAACGGTATTCTGCACACTTGAAGTAGAGAGGCTCCTCCTTGCACTTCGAACGGGCCAGCAGGGCGGTTACGTTGGAAAGGAATGCCTGGTCGTCCTTCTTCTCCTCGACCTGGGGGGTGAAGATTTCTACGAGAGTATTGCAGTCGGCAGCGCCGGAGTTACCGAACTGACCAACCATGCCGACCTTCATCTTCTTGATATAGGAGATGAATGACTCGGATGTGCTGATTTCCTTGGGCGATTTGGGATTGAGGGAGTCACGCTGAGCGGCCTCAAGTCGGAGCTGCCAGGAGTCGAGCGAACCGTTCATATACTCAGAACCCTTCATATAGTTGGCAATATACTGTGCCTTGAACGAGGGATCTTTCTGATACTTCTTGAAACTGAGGTTTACCCACTGAACGAGCACCTTGGCATCGGCCTTATCTGCACGCTTCGTCACACTCTCGTTGAGCCACTGGAATGCCTGGTCGATATCAGCCTTGTTGCCGTAGTAGATAAGGTAGGCAAGGGCCTTGTCACCCAGAATGTCGGCTGCGGGGTTCTTGGCATCATCACCGAAATACTTGATACGGTCATCATAAAGTTTCATCAGGGCATCGACGTACTGCTGACGGGTGGCATCATCCTTTGACTGTTTGATCTTCCACTCGAGAATACGCTCGCCGTAGATATAAACATTCTTATTGAAGTTAGGACACTGAGCATAGAGCTGAGCCCAGAATTCATAGGCATCTGCATAGTTCTTTTGCTTAGCATACTCTGTGTAGAGACTGTTGTTGGTCACACAGTCTTCAGGAAATTCCTGAGCGTAGCCTGTCGTTACGCCCATTGCCAACATTGCACCGGCAAGTAATTTCAAAGAAGTCTTCATCTTTAGTATATTAATTGATTTGTAAATATAAATTTATTGTAATCTGTTGCGGAAGAACATTACCTCATTGAAGGTGATGCCTAACGAGAACCCTAGATAGTCTTCGGAGAGCAGCCCGCTCTTAGAAGGATGAAGATGGGTGTATTCTATCGCGAAATTCAACATCGATCGTTTATTGGACATTGTTCCTACAGGGAATGAGATGCCAGCGGAAGCAGTATATTCCCAATTCTGTGAACCGTAAACCTCAATATATGAATTCTTGGCGGTCAAACCGGCACGATAACGGCAGATTTTGAAATAATTCTGATCGATAATCGCAGGTCTGAATTCAAAACCCGCTGCAAATTTACTAATATTTTTGTAAAGTTGGTCGGTTTTTTGCAAATTTGTGTTCAATCCGCCCACATTTTTCCAATTTTCGAATGAATATTCCGCTCCAATCATCCATTTTCTGTTCAAATTGACACTTATTCCTGCTCCGAATTTGAAGGGGGTACCCATCTTTACATTCTCCTGAGTCATGGCGATGGTGTCGGAATTGTTTGACTTCTCGATTTCGATGTCGGTTTCTAAATTGAGTCTGGGCGAGAACGTTGCTCCGAGAGTGAACGAACGTTCGGGCGAAATCAGCCGGGTATACTGCAGACCCAGATCGAGCGACAGTCCGCTGGCCGTAATGGTGCGCCAGGTGTAGGTGGAATGGCCGTGCCCCGATGTGATAAGGAACGTGCCCGCATTCGATATGGTACCCCAGACAAAGCCGACATTGGCGCCGACCGAAAGCGATTGCGTCCGACTCTTCAACGGCATCCAGGCAAGGGAGGCCATCACACGCGACAGCCCGCCCGTACCGCCGTAATACGTTTCGTAAGTAAGCGTATCGTCCGACTTGATTTGCGAGGCAATAGGTATCGAATCGTTCGTACCGTATTCATAACCTACCATTGAGTATGGTGTCAGCGAGAGTGAGGCTGCAAAATTGCGCCATAGGGGGAAATGGAAAGAGAAATAGGAAAAGCCAGCATCCCATTTGGATGCCTTGTTGCCGTTCTCGGAATAACGTCCATATTCGGCCTCCAAGCCCAAATCGAATATCATCGTCAAGGTATCGATGGCTGTAAGCGATGCCGGATTGTAGAGGTTGGTATAGGCATTGCTGCGGACAGCGATACCCAAACCGCCCATACCGCGGGTGATGGTATTGCCCACATTGCCCAATTTTCCCATTCCGTATCGTGTATAGGGCGACGACGTGAGATTGCTGGGGTTCTCATCTTGAGACCAACCCATCATCACCGTCATACCCATAACCAATATGAGACCAACTTTTTTTATAGCGTCTAACATGAATCTGCTGAATTTTGGCTGCAAAGATAGCGTTTTTTTTTGAAACAACCAAAAAAATTAAGTTTTTTTATTCCCATTCGATGGTCGACGGCGGTTTCGAGCTGATATCATAGCATACGCGGTTCACTCCGCGCACTTTATTGATGATATCATTCGACACCTGGGCCATGAATTCGTAGGGCAGATGAGCCCAGTCTGCGGTCATTGCGTCTGTTGATGTCACAGCGCGCAGAGCCACTGCTCGCTCATACGTTCTTTCGTCACCCATGACGCCCACACTCTTGACAGGAAGCAGGATTACTCCGGCCTGCCAAACCTGATGATAGAGCGTCTGTTCGTTGCCGTATTGATCTTTGACGACATTACCGTCTGCGTCTTTGATTTTCCAGTCACGAAGCCCCTGGATGAAAATATCGTCGGCATCCTGAAGGATACGCACCTTTTCACGGGTAATGTCGCCCAGAATTCTCACGGCCAGACCGGGTCCGGGGAAGGGATGACGGGTAATGAGATGTTCGGGCATACCCAACTGACGTCCTACACGGCGCACTTCGTCCTTAAACAGCCACTTGAGGGGTTCACAGAGTTTGAGATTCATCTTTTCGGGAAGACCTCCCACGTTGTGATGGCTCTTGATTACACGTCCGGTGATGTTCAGGCTCTCGATACGGTCAGGATAGATTGTGCCCTGGGCAAGCCATTTGGCATCCGTGATTTTCTGGGCTTCGGCATCAAACACATCGATAAAGCCTTTGCCGATGATTTTACGTTTCTTTTCGGGTTCGGTAACACCCTCGAGTTCGCTGAAGAATTTCTCGCTGGCGTCTACTCCAATCACGTTCAGACCCAGACACTCATAGTCATGGAGCACATTCTTGAATTCGTTCTTGCGGAGCATACCGTGATCCACAAAGATACAGGTGAGGTTCTTGCCGATGGCTTTGTTGAGCAGCACGGCAGCCACACTCGAATCCACACCACCCGACAGACCCAGTATCACGCGGTCGCTGCCCAATTGAGCTTTGAGCTCGGCTACTGTCGTCTCTACAAAGTTGGCAGGACTCCAATCCTGTCGCCCACCACAGATATCCACCACGAAATTTTTCAGCAGCTGGGTGCCCTGTATCGAATGGAAGACTTCCGGATGGAACTGTACACCCCACAGCTTCTCGTTTTCAGCCTGGTAGGCTGCATACTTCACCTTCTCGGTCGATGCAATACAGCGGAATCCTTCCGGCAGGGCTGTAATTGTATCACCGTGGCTCATCCAGACCTGAGAATAGTCCTTGAAGCCCTTGAAGAGGGGATTCTCTTTTTCGAAAGTCTGCAGATTGGCCCGACCGTACTCACGGGTGTTGGCCGGTTCCACTTTACCGCCATACAGATAGCTCATGTACTGGGCTCCGTAACAGATACCCAGGATGGGATATTTGCCGCGAATTTCATTCATGTCTGCCTTGAAAGCCTCCTTGTCATAGACCGAGAATGGCGAACCCGAAAGGATGACGCCTATTACCGTAGGATCGTCCTTTGGCATTTTGTTATAGGGCAGAATTTCGCAGAAAGTGTCAAGTTCGCGCACTCGACGGCCGATCAGTTGGGTCGTCTGGCTTCCAAAATCGAGAATGATGATTTTCTGTTGCATATTGTTTATTATTTATCTGAATAATCGGAGGAATCTGAGTAATCTGAGGAATCGGAGTAATCTGAAGAATCGGGAAAATCACTCTGCCGTGGCCCGCTTCAGAACGCTATAGGCTGCCACGAGCCCCAATTCTCCCGCTTTGCTCAAGTCCTGCACACCGGCGGTGGTCTGCCCTTGTCGCAGTCGTATCAGTCCGCGGTTATAATAGGCTTCGGCAAAATTGGGATAAAGTTCTATCGCGCGGTTCAAATCTTCGACGGCAGCATCCAGATTGTTCAGTTTCGAAGAAATGAATGCACGGTTATAATAGGCATAAACGAATGTGGGCGACAGTTCGATTACGCGGTTCAGGTCGCGTATGGACAACTCGCATTCCACCTTTCTCGTCGCTTTCATGCGCTCCAGCTCGATATTGGCCTGCTGTCCCGCAGAAAGTCCTTTCACAGTCTGATATTCCACCGTATGGGTGCCCAGTGCTGTATTCTTCAGTTCTTCTTCGCCTTCCAGGGACGTTCCGCCGGACATTGACCTTTCTTTGACTTCCAATTGGCGGAAACGTATCACGGCACGGTTGAAATAGGCCAGAATAAAGTCTGAACGCCGGAGAATAACCTGGTTCAGGTCATTGATAGCATTCTGATAATCCTGCACCAGCATATAGTCGAGACTGCGGCCGAAGAAGGTAATAACACTTCCGCCGGAAGTTCCTATCAGCGATGAGTAGTCGTTTATGCTCGTGAAGTGCGCTCTCACTTGATTCTGGCTCAGCATCGGTTCGTGACATACAACCTTCAGCCTTCGGCTCAGCAGTCCCGCGCGGTTGAAATCCGAGAGGGTCTTCTCGAAATAAATCCACTGACGCACCTCGCTGCTTTCCTCGTAGAACGAGAGGATAAACATCGGCTGCAGATCCACCGCAAACTGCTTGTCCTGGATTCGGCCGCGTATCGAACTCTTGTACCTGTCTTTCGTATCGTCGATTGATGCCGTCATCACACGGTTGAACTTCCGGATATTCCGGTCGCTCTCCTTGCGCGAGCGTTCCTGGTCGGTCAGTTCGGCATCCTCATCCTCGGGATGTGTCTCGCCGCGTTCTTTGGCCTGTTTGGCCTGCTGTTCAATCAGGAAGGCCTGCTTGAAATCCTCATCCGCCGCTTTTGTACGGCCCAGTTTCCGGTTATCTTCTGCCCTCGCATACAATGCAGGGAAGAACTTGGGATGCTGTTCGAATACCGCAGAGTAGTCCTCTACTGCCCCTTTCAAATCGCCAGTTTCGTCTCTGAGGATGGCGCGGTTATAGGAGGCAAAGGTATTCTCAGGATCGAGATCCAAAACCGCCGTGAAATCGTCGATGGCCCGGTTCCGGTCGCCGATCTGGGCACGCATCAGGCCACGGTTGTAGAGCGCAGTCTCTGAATGCGGATCCAATTCTATCGCCTGGTCGTAGTCGGCGATTGCTCCACGTATGTTGTTGCGGTTGTAATAAATCAGACCTCGGTTGATATAGAATGCCGGTTGTTCGGGATCCAGACGAATTGCGCGGTTCAAATCCACCAGCGCTGAGTCATGGCGGGCAGACTCCTCGTGGATCATCGCTCTCAAAGCATATGCTACCGCAGAACCCTTGTCCAACTGAATGGCACGGTTCAAGTCGCTCAGGGCCGAAATGCTGTCGTTATGCTCCATCCGAAGTTGCGCACGGTTCAGATATCCCGAGGCATCGTTGGGAAAGAGATCCACCAGCCGGTTGAAACAAGAATCTGCCTTTTCGCTCTCTTTGTTCATCGCATACGAGATAGCCAGCAGCCGGAGGAATGTACGGTTCTCGGGCTGGTATTCAAGACCCTGCCGGAAGTCTGCAATCGCTCCGTTAAAGTCTTTCAGATTCTGTCGCGCGATGCCTCTCACGTGATAAGCCGTCACGATGAACGGGTTGCGTTCAATACATGCCCCGGCATCTTGGGAAGCTCCCAGATAGTCATCCAGATAAATCTTCGCAATGCTGCGGTACAGATAGGGTTCTGCCAGATAAGGTTTCACCCCTATCACCTCGTTGAAGTACTGGATACTCAGAACATAATCCTCGAAATACAGCGCATTCCTTCCGATATTCAGCACATGCTCTGTATTTATCTGTCCCATCGAGACAGATGCCCAACTCAGCCAAAGCAATACTATGTAAAGCAGTTTTTTCAATATGCTCATTATTAAAAAAGCGCCGCAAAGATACAAAATTTCTGACAATCTCGCAAATTTATGCACCAAAAGTTTGGATTTGTTTAGCCTTTTCCTTATATTTGCACCTGTTTTTAACTTTTTCTTATGAAACTTACATGGGTTTTAACCTCTAATTTCTCCGAAGGCGTCCCCTATGCCATCGTTAATATCATGATGGTTGCAATGTTTGCCGACCTCGGTCTCGACGCGGGTACCGTCACCCTCCTCACTTCGCTTCTCTCCCTCCCGTGGGCGATCAAGGCCCTGTGGAGTCCCGTGGTCGACACCGTGGGCACCAAGCGCTCCTGGATGCTGTGGATGCAGGCCGTCATGGCGGTCGTGCTGGGCCTGGCAGCTATGTGTCTCGGCCTGCAGACATGGTTGGTTCCCCTTGTCGTCTGTGCCGCCCTCATCGCTTTTGCCTCCGCCACCTACGATATCTCCTGCGACGGCTACTACATGCTGGCCCTTGACGAGAAGGATCAGTCCTTCCTCGTCGGATTCCGCAGCTTCGCCTATCGCCTGGGTATGCTCCTCGTCACCGGCGGCCTCACAGCCCTCGCCGGTTGGTGGATGTCCCGGGATGCGGCACTTCCGGCCCCTGCCTTCTCCGCCTGGGCCAAAACGCTTGCGGTTGCTGCCGCCCTCTTCGCTGGCCTTTGCCTCCTCCACAACCTCCTACTCCCCAAGGTGGAACGACGTTCCGTAAGCAGCGGCTCAGTCGCTGCCACCTCTGCCCCCTCCATAGGCACCGCGATGGCCGACACAGTCCGCACCTTCTTCCTGAAACCCGGACTCCCCTTCATGTTCCTTTTCCTATTCACCTACCGCCTCGGCGAAGCCTTTCTCTCCAAGACCTCCATTCTCTTCCTCAAGACGCCTGTCGAAGAGGGCGGTATCGGACTCGGCAACACTGACTACGGGCTCCTCTACGGAACGGTCGGCATCCTAGCGCTCGTCGTCGGCGGTATTCTCGGTGGTATCGCGATATCTTCCCACGGCAAAAGCCGCATGGAGGGTATCCGTCGTTGGATTATCCCCATGGCTATCGCCCTCAACGTGCCCGACCTCCTCTACGTTTGGATGAGCTATGCCCAGCCCCAGTCGCTGTGGGTCGTAGGCTCCTGCATCGCCATCGAACAATTCGGCTACGGCTTCGGATTCACCGCCTATACCGTTTATCTCCTCGAATGTGCCCAGGGTCCCTGGAAAACCGCTCATTACGCCTTCCTAACTGCGCTCATGGCCGTCGGCATGATGATTCCCTCTGCTGTTTCCGGCTACTGCATGAACGCCCTCTCCTTCCCCCGTTTCTTCATCCTCACATGCCTGCTCACCGTCCCCGGCTTTCTCGTCTCCTGCTGGATGGTCCGCCGCCGCGTTGATCACGATTCATGAATAAAATTATCAGATTACGATAATGATGAAACGGACTGTTCTTTCCCTTTTATTGCTCCTGACAATCCTGTCCGGCTATTCTGCCCACAGGGTGCTCTACATCGGAGACTCCATCACCGACAGCCTGGCACAGATTGTTCGCCGGATAGCCAGCGACTACAAGACTGTGCTGGTACCTTTCGACAATATGTTTGCAGAATTGCAAAAGAACGAGCCTGCTTCTAAGTATTGGATCTGGGACGGCATCCATCCCACCGCCGCTGGACATCTGCGCATGGCCGAGCTGGGGGAGAACACGTGCCGCAGTGT
>CAJOOX010000202.1 GCA_905236195.1 uncultured Bacteroidales bacterium | reverse complement strand
GGCGTCAACATCGGCTGCAACCTTATCTGGGGCTGCTATCAAGGATTGTCCATGACCGGCGGCGGAGGCCACGGTATCGCCCTGACATCCGGCTTCAGATTCTAGGAAGCAATATTCTCAGTATGGAAGCGCTTCGGGCTGGTCCAACAAGGAAATAACAACAAACTGAAGAATCATTTGCTATGAAAGTCATACAAAATATATGTTTGTCGCTACTACTCCTAATGGTGGCCAATGCCGCTGTCGCTCAAATCTATGTCTCAAGTGAATTCCTCCGCAGCGCAGAAGGGGTGGTCAAAGTACGCATAATTGAGGAGAAGAGTGATGCGCCAATTCCTTACGCGTCGGTCTATCTGACTGCGAAGAACGATACTCTGATTACCAACTTCACATTGACCGACACCACGGGCCTTGCCACGATTAATAAAGTGGTGCGGGGTACTTACCGTCTCACCGTAGAAATGCTTGGCTATAAAACCTATAACGGTGAGCATTATTTCACGAAAGAGGTTGAAGATTTGGGGGTAATCAGGTTGCCGGAAGATATCGAACTGCTCGATGCGGCAAGGGTGACGGCCATTGGCAACCCGATTGAGGTGAAACAAGATACTATCATATTCAATGCATCCTCTTTCCAGATGGGGCAGAACCAGATGCTGGAGGACCTGCTGCGGCGAATGCCAGGAATGGAAGTGGGCACGGATGGCTCTGTGCGATACAACGGAGAAACAATAAAAAAGATTACCGTAGGTGGTAAGACATTCTTCTTCGACGACCCGAAGATTGCCCTGCGTAACCTCCCGGCCAAGATCGTGGATAAAGTCAAGATCATTGACAAGGTGAGTGACACGGAGCAGTTTACCGGAGTGGCGACCGAACGTGAGAAGGTAATGGACCTCGATCTCAAGCAGGAGTTCAAACAAGGATGGTTCGGTAACGCCCGGGCCGGGGCAGGAGCCACGCTGGGCGGGCAGAAGAACGACCTGAACGACCATCGCGGCCTTCTCTACAGTGGGAACCTGCTGCTCTCCGGCTACAGCGAGACCGATCAGCTTACTCTCATCGGCAATGTCTATAATGCTCCGTTGCGGGGAAATGGCGACGCCATCATTTCCGTGGTCTATGACAATGACGACGGTAACGCCACTAGCACCCTCGCTTCAGGCGGACTGGTCAGCGACGCGCAGGCCGGCGTCAACTACAATACCGTGCGTATCAAAGGAATGGATGTTACCGGCATGGCTCGTTACGATCACTCCTTCCGAGATAGTCGCTCCCGCTCCGAAAGAACTACTTTCGCCTCTGACGGCGGTCCAGACATCCTTTCGCATAGCGAAGGTGCCCTTTTTGATCGGAAAGACGACATCAAGGTCAACCTTGAACTCAAAAACACCAACCGTAAAAAGATTCTCTTCCAGTTCTCACCCGTAGTGCGCTATAATCGCAGTCGCACCGACCAGACTTCCGAAAGCCGCTCTGAAGCAGAAGAGACCGTTGGGAATTCCTTTCTCAACAGCGCCGTGTCCTCCAGTTCTGGAGAATCGAAACAGTTGCGTCACGAGGCAAGCCTGGCTTTCGGCCTGCGCAACCTCGGCAACAGCCGCCGCAACGTCACACTACGGGCCAGTTACAACTACACGGATTATGACGCAGCAAGCCGCGACTCTTCGGTCACTCGATTCTCATCTGAAGCCACCCCGCTGGTGAAAGACCTGCGTTACGACACTGACAATCGAAACTTTGGCAGCAGCGTCGGCATTACCTATGTGGAGCCTCTGGCCAAGCGGTGGGTGCTTTCCACCGCCTTGACGGGCAACTGGACTCGTCGCGATAACCGTAAGGATGCTTTTGATATGCCGACCGGCCTGCGCAGTGAAGCCTACTCTACAGCGCTACAAAGTCGCTATGACTACTATACCGGCAGCATTCAGTTCCAATACCGAAAGGGGCAGACCTCGCTTCAGTTTGGGGCCCGCTTGCAGGACACCTATCACGAGACGCACTCGTTATCTCGGGGCGTGGAAACGGTGACGGGTCAGGATGAATGGATCTTCGACTGGAGTCCATATCTTAACTTTCGCCACGCCAAGGGACTGTACCATCTCACCGCCTCCTACCGTGGCTCTACGATCCGGCCTTCTGCAGCAAATCTGCTACCGACCCTGGATATCTCTGTTCCCACACGACTTCGAGTCGGCAACATCTACCTGAAGCCTTCCTCCAGCCATATTTCCACTTTCGATGTTTCTTGGAACAATCCGAAAAGCCAAGCCAACGTCTATGCAATGGGCAATGCCCGGCTCATTGCACGTCAAAATGTCCCGGCCAGTTGGTTCGACGAGGCTGGTGTGCAGTACAGCATTCCTGTCAATGCCCAAACACCGGGAGTCGAAGGATCTGTCTATTCCAACTTCAGTTTCCCTCTTTCTGCTGATAAGCGTCTCCGGCTGGGAGGAAATCTGAACTTTCGCTTTGGAAGGGCGGTCAGCTATCAGAATGTGCGTCGAATGGAAGGATTCGACCTTGAGAACTTCGATTACACGGCATTTATGGACGCATTTTGGGGCGACAGCCAAGGCAGCCGGTTCTATTCCGGTGCGAGCGGATTCCAGGAGAGTGTCACCCAATCTGCGGATATCAGTCCTTCTCTTTCGCTCAACTATCGAGGGGATCACATTTCCGTCACGTTCTCGGGAGGAACTGCTTATAGCGGTTCTCACTACTCGCTTGATCCATCGGCCGATACGCATACCTGGAGCAGTCGTTTGAACGGATTTGTCGGCTGGACAACATCCGGCGGTCTGGAACTGGCAAGCCGGTGCTCCTATCACTTCTTCGCCGGTTTCCCGGAAGGGTTCAACGAGCCTTATGTCAGTTGGGACTCTTATTTGGCAAAGAGCTTCAAGCAGTTCGTCATCGAACTGCATCTAAACGATATCCTGAACAGTACCCGTGACACGCGCCATATCGCCACTGGTAATTATGTAGAGGACATCCAGCGTAACCAGCTCGGCCGTCATGCCTTCATTACACTTAAGTGGAATTTCGGCAAGCTCAATGAAACCCGTAACGCCAAAGCTAATGATGTGGTCTGGCAGATGATGTATTAACAGACTATCTCCGAATACTCTGCCTCTTCATTCATCCTTAATTGTCAACAACGGTATATCTCTCGGCGTGCAAGATTGCTCCGCTCGCTCTGGCTCCCTCCGCAAACTTGCACATCTGTTTTCACCCCAAACCCTCAAGGGAGAACCCGCACCGCCCAGGCGCTGCGGTGCCTTCGGCGGGGCC
>CAJOOX010000201.1 GCA_905236195.1 uncultured Bacteroidales bacterium | reverse complement strand
CCCCCTCCGCCTCGATGCCACCGGGAAAGCAAGTACGCGTTTCCAGCGCATGATGGAGGCAATGCCCTGTCTGCCTGCCTCTGAGCAAGATTCCGTTTTCCCCTGTCCTCAGCTGGCCAGTGGAAAACAGTTCATTATCTGTCACGATGGTAACGGACAGATTACCCACATGGGTATGTCTGTATTCACCGATGAACTGAAAGCGCTTTCCAGTCCCGTGCTCTGTAACTTCATCGAAAGACTCATGCTCGAAGTTCTTCTCATGAAGAACGAGCAGGAACGCCTCAAGTTCATGAACGAGGAGCGTTTCAAGATGATGCTCAACGGTTACCCTTACGGCCATCAGAGATTCCGGCAGTTCTCCGACTGTCTCCCTCTTTTTGAGGAAACCAGCGCATCCTCCTTCAAAGAATACGATGGCGGTTATAGTTTTAATCTGGAAAATCAAGATGCTTCCCTCGTCATTGCTTTTCCTAAGGACAGAGAATTGATTTTCGGAACCGACAAGGCCGAACAGGATTCTGCAATAGGCGAGCTTTTGGCAGCATCCACGCTCGACCGCCTGTCCATTGCCATACCTTCTGCCCAAAGTCTGCGGGACGAGGGTAACAATATCTGGCGACTGCCCGGTTCGGCTTTCCTCATCGACAGTCTCCGTTCAGACCTGTTCTTCAGAAAAGACGGGAACGAAATCAAGCCCATCTTCCAGGCAGATGACCCCATCCATTCAGTTCAAAACCTCCTCATGGGCCAGATTGATGTGCCCCGTGTCGTTTTGGAAATCAACCACAAACAATACGGGCTCAAGACACCTCGCTATCGCCTTTCCGTAGCGCAGACCCTTAATGCTCTTTGCGATGAGAATACCCAGAGTTTTGCCGTAGGACGTCTCGTCAATGACGGACGTGAAATCTCGGGCGTTCTCGTCATCTACAACCCAAAATTCCAGTTTATCAATATGCTGATGATGACCATTGCCCGGGAGACCCTCTTCGACCCCACCGCTGTCATACCCGTCTATCTCTACACCAATGTTCCCCAACAGAATATTCTCAATCTATTCGAATAACAATAGCAACCAACTATATATGAAACGTTTTTATTTGTTTTTTCTAATCTCGCTTTTATTTGGATTATCACAGATAAATGCCCGGGCTCAGTTCGAAGTGAAAGTAACAATCGAAGGAGCGCCCAATTCCTTGGCTAAGGAACGCAGCCAACGGGAAGCATCACAGCTTCTCACAGCCTTCTCCAACGATATCACCGGTGCCATGCGTCTGAAGAAGTCGCTCAAGGAGACTACTATTCTTCCAGAAACCCAGAAGGAAATACTCCGACTTTGGAGCTCCTCGGCCATGTTATGTTCTGTTTCCGAAATCAAGGAACAGGCTATCCAGCAAGTCAATGGTGGATATCAGATCCGTAATATCCCCATCAGTATGCTGGCTGCCGATGACGATGATCAGGATCTCGTGCTCCAATTTGATAAAGAGGGAGCGCTCATTAATGTCTCCGTTGCCATCGAGACCCACAATTACAATCAGGTCATACTCAAGGGCCATTCCGTCGATGATATGACACAGCGTCAGATCATTCTCGACTTTGTAGAGAATTTCCGTACGGCCTACAACCGTAAGGATCTCGATTATCTCAATATGGTTTACAGCAACGATGCACTCATTATAACAGGGCGTGAAATCAAGAAGAAAGATAAGGATTACGGAAATGCAATGCTCAGTTCACTCGGAGCCCAGAAGTTCGAGTATCAAGTGCAGTCCAAGGCTGAATACATGGAGAAACTGAAACGAATCTTCAAGAAAAACAAATACATCAATATCAAGTTTGAAGAGGTGACCGTGGCCCGTCATCCCAAGCGCAATAAAATATATGGCGTCACGCTCAAGCAGTACTGGAACACCTCGACATACAGCGACGTGGGTTACCTGTTTCTGATGATAAACTTTGAAAACGGACTCAACCCGACCATCGAGGTTCGCACCTGGCAACCCAACGAGTACCAGGGTCGCGAAATCGCCCGGAATGAAGTGTTCTCTTTCAAGAATTTTGATCTTTAATAATTATAAAACAACAACGATGAAACGTATTTTGTTATCCTTTTTGACTCTGGCAGTTGCAGCGCCCATCCGGGCCCAAATAGACAGCCAGAAGTTTCTGGCCGTGGAGGAAACCACGCAGGGTATCGGAGTACATCCCTGCGGTGACCGTCATGAGGCCAAACTCGAGTTCGTGACCCGAGAGCCCTTTTCACTCTCTTTCGAATCGAATATCGACCCGGACCTTGATGTGAGGGTGGATTCCGTTTCAGGAGAGAAACGTTACAGTATCATCTTCGTTACCCAGTCGCGCGAGTATGACTACACTGGTCGCCGTCTCACCATCCGTGTTGCCGGCTTCCGTCCCTACCAAATGCCGCTTGCCCTTCAAGACAAGCAGAAATTCGAGTACACGGTATCCGATCCCTATTCGGTACTCCGGTCGCCCTATTTCGTCTATATGGAGAAGGGCAATGAACAGTTTCTCGCAGGAGAATACCAGCAGGCCAGGGACAATTACGAAATCGTAAAGGCCTGTCCTGAATATGCTGCCAACAAGGAAACCGTAGATTCGCACCTCGCCAAGTGTGACTCAATGATTCTGTGGAATACGACTGCCGTAGAGAAGGAACAGTTCAACAAGTATCTTGAGGCCTACAGATTTTACCAGAAGATGATGGTTGAGAACTCCTCGAACTACAACATCAAAGAGAATGCCCAACGAGCCCTTGACAACTTCAACGCAGACTGTAATTCACTGATGAAGATGGGACTCCAGAACTTCGACAACGGGGACCTTGAACGAGCACGAGACTACTACGAACGAGTTGTCTCCAACGGATGTGCACAAGCAGAGGCCGCCGGAGATCAGATTTCTGAAATACGTAAACAATTAAACCGTAAAAATGTCCATGCCCGCACGATCTTTTATGAGTGGCAGCCCAATGTGCCCTTCGGTCTGACCTATGCAGTGTGCTACAACAACCGAGTCTCGGGATACTTCTCATTCCACTTCAATTCGGCATTTATAAATATGATTGCCCAACGCTCCTATGACGAGAACGGAAAGTTTACGGAAGAAGAGACTCCGGTAGCTGGAAACAATCAATTGCCAGGGACCCACTATCTCTATGATATGAGTGATTGGGAGTATAGTGAAAAACGGAAGGCGATAGTCCCCCGGGAACTCAAGTATGAGGCGGCTATGAGCTGGGGTTGGACTTGTCATGTCTGGCTCCCCATTTATGTACATTGGGGCTTCGGTTATACAGGAGGTGGTTTCGATACTCCCAAGAGTTATAGTGCCGCACTAAAAAAACTTACAGAAAAAGAGATTCTCGAAGATTGGGAGACCCTTTCAGCATCCAATAAACGCAAGGCAATGGAAGTTAACTGGTGTAATGGCATCAGCCCTGAAGTCGGTGTGATTCTGAAGTATTGGCGTCTTAACCTGAAAGTGACTTGGAAATACAACTTCTGGATAGGGTACGATGATCAGTACGAGGATTTCTACAAAGACAACAGCAGCAAGATTTCGCTCGGTGCCGGTTTCTGCTGGTAATCTGCTATTTGACCATTTTACTATTTTACTATTTGACCATTTGACTATTTTCGTTCGCTTGGGTCAATTGTCCAATTGTAAAATTGTCCAATGGTTCAATTAAGACTATTGTCCAATAGTCTAATTAAGTGTATAATCATTATTCAACTCAATGTTTTATCATTATGTGTAACAAGAAAATTATTTCATTAGCATTCGTCTGCATGGCGCTGCTTCCGGCCCATGCACAAAAGCGTGCTGAATTGAACCGGCAGATGACTGAGATTAAGCAGTCACCCATGTATCTCTGGGCTGAAGCCACCAACGAGGATATCGACAAGGCTTTTGCCGAGGCGCAGAATGGACTCAATGAAGCCGCTACGGGATGGATTGCCATCAAGTTGGGCTCCGCTCAAGTGAAAATCGAATCGAAGGACACCGACAAGTGCGCCAATTGGATGAATACTCGTCGTGGCAACTCGATGCGCACCTTCATCTTCTGTAAGAAGACTGACCTTGTATCCTCAAAGGCCATCCTCTCAAAGGTGACACTCACAGCCGAAGAACGAGGCGAGAAGGTGGCCGAAGAACCAGAGATAGTTATACCCCCTCTGCCCGAGGCACCTAAGCCGACCGACACACCGGTAGCCACTGTCGTTGTGAAAGAGACCCCCAAGATCGGGTTCAGCCAACAGGTTGTGCAGGATGTGGTGGCTGCAAAGGATATGTATCGGATGAAGGAGGTTTTCGCCGACTACAAGTGGGATCCGCGCTTCGAGTACGGGCGGTATGAGGGAGGACTGGTGCCCGATGAGTGCTACCTACTCTTCTATGATGGCGGAGGCAAGATCAAGGGTGTGCTCCATAAAGTGGGTACCAAGGTGGAAGAGGCATCCACCAAGACAGCCACTTCGCTTTCGTCCTACGCCGTCTGGCGTGGATATTGGTTCACTGTAACTGACAGATAATTGTGCAACTTGATTAAAACAGAATAATATGAATTTGAAACATATATTTATGGGGGTCACGCTTTCAGCTGTTATGCTGCCTGTATCCCTATTGGCCGAAGAGAAAGAACCTCTCGTGGCCGAACCCGCAGTGAAATTTATCGTCAGGGGAGGTGATGCACCTGCTGCCACCATCCGGGCCGTGGCCGCTAATACGACTGCCCTTCTGACCGAATTTAATAAAGCTTTTAACGAGAACCGTACCCTCAATCTCTCTGGTATTGCCATGAGCGATGAGGCATTCGAAGGTATCAACTCCTTGTGGGAATACGCCCACTTCTTCTGCGACGATGGATATGTGCAGCAGCCCCTCGTCAACCTAGCTGCCGGAGGGTACACCGTGCGTCAGATTCCCATCATGCTCAATGACCCCGCTCTCAGCGGAGAGGATGCTTTCAAGGAAGGCTCCCTCACCTATGATGCTCAGGGGCGCATAGCACGCTTCAATTTTATGCTCCCCACCACTACTACCGCTGGAGTGCTCGAACGTGCCAAAGATGTCACTGATGAATCCCGCCGTCTGGAGATTCTTTCCTATGTGGAGCATCTACGCACCGCTTATTGCGAGAAGGATATCGACTTCCTTGAGCAGGTTTATTCCGACGATGCGCTCATCATCACTGGTACTGTCATCAAACAGAAGAAAGACGATAATTCTGTCATCAAGATTGAGCCCAAGGTGAAATATACCCAATACACGAAGCGTCAGTACATCGATGACCAGAAGAAGAAATTCGCGGCCAACAAGTGGATTAATGTTGACTACAGCAACATTACCATCAAGCGCCATCCCGCCCTCTCGATGCAGGATTTCTATTGTGTCCAGTTGGTTCAGGACTATGCTAATGCCTTGGGCTACAAGGATCAGGGCTATCTCTTCTTGCTTTGGGACTTCCGTGATCCCGACCAGGTTCAGATCCATGTTCGTACCTGGCAACCCAAGTGGCTTGATGACAACCATACCCAGGAACTTCCCAAAGAGGAAATCTACAGCTATAAGGACGTTCCCGCTATTGACCTTTAAATGCGCAGGTACCTTTTTATTCTTTTCTTTATCATAGCCTTGGGCCCCTTGTGGGCCCAGGGCCATGTTCAGGTGAGCAATCCCACCGAGGATCCCGCCCGTTCCGTGCCTGCCGACCAGGGTGCCTTGTTGCTCATCAACTCCAAGTCTCGAGACCTTGCTGTTTCCTCGCCCGACCTCCGTCAGAAAGCCGTCCGGGCCAAAGGCTCCGACGGCAGCTATGTATATGAGCTGGCCCTCAACTGGAACGACGAGTACGACGACATGACGTGCAGTGTGTCTGTTCTTTCCCCCAAGGGCTCTACTTCCTTCCGGCTTGACCTTCAACGCGGCAAGGTCTATGTGGCCTCATGCACCGTGGGCAACACCTTCCTCATGCTCGATGAGGACTACAGCCGCCGTCCTCCCGGACTGCTTCCCGTCTCGGGACGCTGTGCCGTCGTTATCAATTCCTCTGCAGAACAGATGTCGGTGGTCTGTGACGATGTGCCCCTTTTCGTCAACGGTCAGGTTCAGTCTCTCCCTGAAGGCTGTCCCATCGTACGTCTGGGACGCACCCTCAACGAGCAGATTTGGTCTGATACCGTCTATTTTGACCTATCTACAGGTCTCACCCTCCAGCCCCGTTTTCAGGTCTCGCTGGGCGAATCCACCCTTTCGTTCCAATTACCCTCGACCATGGGAGTGAAGCGGGTCTATCGTTACATGGTCATCGCCCTCGACCAGTCCGACCCCCATTCTGCATTTCTCCACATCGAGAGCACTCCCTCGGGTGCCGATGTCATCTATCAGGGAGGTGTTGTAGGCAAGACGCCCCATGACCTCTTCGTTCAGGGCAAGACAGCCACGGTCACCCTCCAACTTGCCAACTATCATGAAGCCAATTTCAACGTTCCTCTTCGCAAGGACAAAGAGCGCATCCCGATCCGTGCTGAGATGAAACCCATGTTCGGCACCCTCACCTGTCTCTCCTCCCCGGCCGGAGCCGTAGCCTGGCTCGACAGCGTCCGTCTCGGCCCCACACCCATATCGCGTACAGTGCTATCCGGCACCTATACTCTGCGCATGGTCTGCGACCTTTACGACACTTGGACACAGTCAGTTACCGTACAGGATGCCCAGTCGCATGAGGTCAGTGCCGAACTGGTGCCCGCCAATGCCGAGGTCAGCATTCAGTCGCTCCCGCGCGCAGCCATATATGTCGACCGCAATTTTGTGGGCCGTTCTTCCGTCACGCGTACGCTCAGCGAAGGCACCCACGTGCTGCGTGCCTCCCTCAACGGCTATGAGCCTGTTGAGATGATGGTCAATGTGGTTCGCAACCATCCCATGGCAGTGGATCTCAAACCCTCACGTGACGGCTATAACTCCACGGCAACAGCCCAGGAGCTTCAGCCTATCGAGACTGCCAAGTCCGTACAGCCTGCTGAAACAGCAAAACCCTCACAGACTGTCCCGTCCCAATTCCAGAAGCTTAAGCAGCAGCAACCCCAGCAGCAAGAGAACCCCTATGAGACGTTCAACCAGCTCAATGCACAGGCAGAACGCGGCGATGCCAAGGCCCAGTGTCTCACGGGTATTTGTTATTTCAAAGGCGAGGGAATTATGCGAAGTCTCCCTTCCGCCTACTATTACTTCGCACTTTCGGCCAAGCAGGGGTATGCTGACGGACAGTATTGGCTTGCCTACTGTCTCCAACACGGCTACGGCACGGCTGTCGATCTCGAAAAAGCCCGCGATTATTATCAGAAAGCTGCTGCACAGGGCCACACGCAGGCCGCCGAAGCTCTACGGAACATGTAACTTCCCCATCCTCTGTAAGGTAAGCATTCAACCAAGTACATGTAGTAAAAACATTAGCAGCTGTAGTCTTATTCTACTATAGCTGCCAGTGTTATTAAATATGGAGTGACGACTTGTACTTTGTCGAATGCTTACCTTTTCATTATTAGAAGCAGACCTTAATAGACTTCGTCTTTGTGCTCACCACGTAGATACCTTGCGCGGCAAGGGGAATGATGATGCGGGAACCTTTGCTTGTAATGCGGTGCAGCAGCTGTCCTTCGACATTGGTCACAACAACCTGCTCGTCTCCCATCGTATCATCGATACAAAGCTGACCGCTATCATCCACAAATGCTTTCATGGGTGAGGTCTGTGACAGGACGTAAGTCCCCGCCGGGGAGTTCTCAAAGGAGACTGAGATTTGGGCATCTGCATAGAGCTGTGACGTTGTCAGGACATTGTCAGTAACCTGATTTGTTACGTCCTCTCCATCGAACATCACGGAATTT
>CAJOOX010000200.1 GCA_905236195.1 uncultured Bacteroidales bacterium | reverse complement strand
CGATCCAGCCTTTCATTTAACGCTGCTGTTTCCTCCGCAAGAGAACGCTCTGCGTCTTTCGCATCTCCGTCATCTGTAGAAAGAATTCTTTCCTCCACTCCCACAATGTCGTCCTGAAGGAGCGTCACTTGCTCAATCAGCGTATGGATGTCCTGCTTGAGTGAGTAACTCATCCAGAGGTTCCAACACAGAATCAGAAGAACAAGCATGGGGAGAATACATAGAGCAAGGCGTACCAGAGAGAATGCATTGCCTTTGGCTGGCAGTCCAATTGTCCGCCGTTCCCTTGCTTCGTCCGCATTCAATCGTGAGAAAAAGGAAGCCTTGTCCTCACCTGCGAAATTTACATTTCGGTACAGCTTGACAAAATCCATATGACACCCCCTGCAGTACGTTTCCCATAAATGATTTCTGGTTCCACATATACAAAGCCATGTTGCATCGGGTGGAAGTGAAACGGGTTCATTGGAGCGGCTCAGAACCACATAGCTGATGTCATCTCGAAAAATATCGGCGTAGTCCCTTCTAAGCAGTGACAGTCGTCTGGCTATCACATCCCTTGCAGCATCCGGCGTCCTTCCGAGTAGTGCGTTCGCATACTCCTGCGCACTGTGGCAAACCAGGTTGCTTCCCTTCATGTATAGTTCGTTATTCAATCCATCAGAAGTCAAGATTAAAGCTACAATATCATCATCAGCTAAATCAAGGACGTGAATATCAAGATACTTCTCAGCATCAGTTTGTAATACGGTATTTGTGCGGTTAGCAGAGAGCCTTTTGGCTGAAAGGGCCTCTGACCTCCCCTGTTTTCGGATGACACAGACTGCACTGTCCCCTATTCTCCCAATCATTGCCTGATTTCTTCTTGGAATAATGCATACAAAAACCAGAGTGCAGTCCATGGAAGAAACCGCAACATTGTGACTCGCAGCCGCATTATCAATCGCGGTTGCAAGCACGGAGACCACACGATTTTTTACTTGGCCACAGGTCTCCGGCAACACAGCATCTGAAAAAATGGCATCTAATTGGTCTGAACGATACTCAGAAAATAACCTGCACAATTCTTTCACTGCAGCCTCTGCAGCAATTTCGGAATGGTCTCTGGAGCCTATCCCGTCAGCAAGTGCCGCAACAAGACAATCTGTTCCCTCGACGACCAAAGCGCAATCCTGACATTCCCGCCCTTGATTTGTATGGGAAATTCCCTGGAGAGTATCGGTCACAAAACACCATCTATCCATTACTTGTCTCCCATTCAACTATTGGTACAGCAATTCGCCTACTCATTGCTCTCGTCATCCATGATAATTTCGAAAAAGGTGAAATCATCCCACATGTCGTGCATTTTTCCAGACAATTCTTCTCTGTTGATTTCATCGCGTACCACTTGCCCAAGACGCTCAAGAAATGAATCCTGATCTGCGTTTAGGTCAATACTGCTTCCGATACTATCCCCGACGATTTTGAAGATTGCCCGGAAAGCGCGTATTTGCGCCTTATTTCTTAGCCGGAAGAAGCCCTCCTTAAATCCCCTTGCATAACCTCTCAATTTATCCAGGCTGACATCTTCTCCCACGCCAATGATGAACGGCACTATCAGTGTCTGCTCCTCACCTGAATGCGAACTACAGTGTGAGTACAGGAGATTCTGTACACGCTCAACATCTTCCTGCCTCTTGTCTCCCTCATCTCCATCTGTCACCACAATCAAAAATGGAGCATAGTTCTCTACCATCAGCCGATCCAGTTCCGCTCTTTCATCTTCAATCCTTTGAACAGACATTTCCACAGCGTAAGCAAGGCTTGTAGCATTTTGATCCGCTACTGCGTGAAATTCCAGATCAAGAAGATCATTAAGCGACTGAAAAGGAACGTAATCAACATCCCGCTCACTGAATGTCAGGAAAGCGACTTCTGCCATGGGCAGTTCATTGCGGAGTTGGTTCAAAAGCTGCTTCACAGCATCATTCAACAGGGTTATAGGCGGCTCTGCACCTTTGTTCCTGCGCACCGCCATTGATGCCGATACGTCAAGACAGAAGAGGATCGGCAAACGCGCCGATGCGTTTCTGATTAAACGTGAGGAGTTCATAAATGAATCCGATCGTTCCTTAATGACAATGGAATTATACTTATAAATCCTCTCGTTGTTGTTATCTTTATTCCTGCGTCCGAACGAAAACACTTTAATCCCCTCCTGTCCTGCATTTTACACGAATAAAATTATATAAGGATTGGCTGTATTTGCCAAGTTAAGAAATATGGAAACGCGCGTTTGTTTCATGAATATTCCAGATAATGTCAGGCAGGG
>CAJOOX010000199.1 GCA_905236195.1 uncultured Bacteroidales bacterium | reverse complement strand
TTCAGTTCTGCGGTGATGCCGCCAGTAAGGGTCTGCGACATTTCGGCGTTCTTACCCTTGACGGTAATAACGTTGTCCTGGATTGTAACAGTTACACCCTGGGGAACGGTGATAGGCAATTTACCAATTCTTGACATAATGCTGTTCTCCTTTCATTAATAGATGTAACACAAAACTTCGCCACCTACCTTCTGGGCTGCTGCTTCCTTGTCGGTCATCACACCACGCGAAGTGGAGAGAATGGCGATGCCGAGGCCGTTGAGGACGCGGGGCATGTCTTTGTAGCCGACATACTTGCGAAGACCAGGAGTAGAGACGCGAGTCAGACTCTTGATAGCACACACTTTGTTTTGAGGATCGTACTTCAAAGCAACTTTGAGAGTACCCTGAGGACCGTCTTCTACAAACTTGTAGTTGAGAATGTAGCCCTTTTCGAAGAGGATTTTGCAAATCTCCTTCTTAAGATTCGACGCGGGAACTTCGACAACGCGATGATTAGCATTGATAGCATTGCGAAGACGGGTCAAAAAATCTGCAATAGGATCTGTCATTTAATAATGTTGTTAAATTAATCCGGACCTTCCGGACAATATTTAATAATGAAAAAAATAGGGGTCTGTACCTAACTCCAATGTGCCATTCTGAGTTTGATGGGGGTCTCCTTAAAGGACGGCCCATCATTCAGGATGACACTGGAGACTGGGGTTTCCTCGCTGAGGAGGAGGATTACCAGCTTGCCTTCTTAACGCCGGGGATCAAGCCTTGGCTGGCCATTTCGCGGAAACAGATACGCGAGAGACCGAACTGACGGATATAACCCTTAGGACGACCGGAGACTTTGCAGCGGTTGTGGAGGCGAACGGGAGAAGCGTTTTTGGGAAGTGCCTGAAGGGCTTCGTAGTCGCCGGCCTTCTTGAGGGCCTCACGCTTAGCTGCGTACTTGGCGACCAACTTCTGACGTTTAACCTCGCGGGCTACCATTGATTTCTTTGCCATAAGTTATCTCTTATTTTTTAGCGTTTTTGAAAGGAAGACCGAATTCCTTCAGGAGAGCATAACCTTCTTCATCGGTGCGTGCCGTGGTTACGAAAGTGATGTTCATACCGAGGATTCGCTGGATAGAGTCGATGTTGATCTCGGGGAAGATAATCTGCTCCGTGATACCGAGCGTGTAGTTGCCGCGGCCGTCGAACTTGCTCTCGATACCGTTGAAGTCACGGATACGGGGAAGAGCGACACGGATGAGACGCTCAAGGAATTCGTACATCATCTGATGGCGAAGAGTAACGCGAACGCCGATAGGCATCTGCTTACGAACCTTGAACTGTGCGATATCCTTCTTGGAGACCGTAGCTACTGCCTTCTGACCGGTGATGGCCGTGAGTTCGGCGATTGCGGTTTCGATGATCTTCTTGTCAGCAACAGCCATGCCGAGGCCTTCGTTGATGACGATCTTCTCGAGGACAGGAACCTGCATTACAGTCGTATATTTGAACTGCTTCATGAGGGCAGGCACGATAGTGTCCTTATAATACTGCTTAAGTTGTGCTGTCTGTGCCATTATTTAATCTCCTCTCCTGATTTTTTTGCGATACGTACTTTCTTGCCGTCAACAACCTTAATAGCAATACGCGTAGCCTTACCGCTCTTGGGATCGATAAGGTTGAGGTTGCTGACGTGGATGGGAGCCTCCTTCTCGAGGATGCCGCCCTGGGGATTCTTAGCATTGGGTTTGGTGTGCTTCGAAACTACGTTGATACCTTCAACGATAGCGCGCTGCTCCTTTACGAGCACCTGGAGCACCTTACCGGTCTTACCCTTGTCCTCGCCGCGGTTGACGATGACGGTATCTCCTTTTTTGATGTGTAATTTACTCATAATTATAGTTCAGCGTTTAGTTTAGAGCACCTCAGGTGCCAAAGAAACAATCTTCATGTTGGAAGCACGGAGCTCACGGGCAACGGGACCGAAGATACGGCTGCCGCGCATTTCGCCGGCATTGTTGAGGAGCACACATGCGTTGTCATCGAAGCGGATATAGCTTCCGTCGGGACGACGTACTTCCTTCTTGGTGCGTACGATAACGGCTTTGGAAACCGTACCCTTCTTCATGTCGGAAGAAGCGAGCACACTCTTTACTGTAACGACGATGATATCACCTACAGATGCATATCGCCGACCTGTTCCGCCAAGAACGCGGATACAAAGCACTTCACGTGCGCCGCTGTTGTCAGCGACATTGAGTCTTGATTCTGTCTGTATCATAATTACTTCGCCTTTTCAGTGATTTCTACTACGCGCCAGCGCTTAGTCTTGCTCAGCGGACGAGTCTCCATCAGGAGGACGGTATCGCCTACCTGACACTCATTCTTTTCGTCATGAGCGTGGTATTTCTTTGTCTTGTTGACAAACTTACCATAGATGGGGTGTTTCTCCTTGTACTTCACAGTCACAACGACGGTCTTTTCCATCTTTGTGCTGGAGACAACTCCCATTCTAGTTTTTCTAAGATTTCTTGTTTCCATTGAAAATCTTTTGTTTTGATGTTTTGTTTACTCGTTGAGTTTAGAGATCTGCCTTGGCATCATTCTTGCGTGCGTCCAACTCGGTCATCATACGGGCGATATCGCGGCGGGTAGCCTTGATGCTCATAGGATTGTCGAGGGGAGAGAGCGCATGATTGAACTTCAGCTGATCAAGGTTAGCCTTCTCTGCGGCAATACGACCCTTCAACTCATCAGTCGTAAGACTTTTGATTTCTGCAATCTTCATTGTTCTAATAGTTTAAAAGGGTTATTGTTTAGAGAACGACGAGTTCGGGGTCGAAGTCACGACGAACGACGAACTTGGTGAGGACGGGGAGCTTCTGCGCACCGAGGCGGAGAGCTTCCTTGGCTACCTCGAAGGGAACGCCGTCGATCTCGAAGAGGATGCGGCCGGGATTGAGGTTGCAAACCCATCCTTCGGGATCACCTTTACCTTTACCCATTCGGACGTCGGCAGGCTTGCGGGTATAGGGCTTGTCGGGGAAGACACGGCACCAGAGCTGGCCTTGACGCTGCATATAACGAGTAATTGCGACACGAGCGGCTTCCAATTGACGCGCGTTGATATATTGGTTTTCGAGCGTCTTGATTCCGAATGATCCGAAGGCGAGCTGATTGCCACGCTGGGCATTGCCCTTGAGGCTGCATCGTTGCGTTCTGCGGAACTTTGTTCTTTTCGGCTGTAACATTGTTTAAAGCTTCTAAATCGTTAAATAATTACTTCTTGTTGTTTCCACGACGACGGAAACCGCCTTCGCGACGGTTGCCGCGGCGATCGCTGTTACCACCTTCGCGACGCTGGCCACCCTGCTGGTCCTTTGCCTTTGCAAAGTTGGGAGCGAGGTCCTTCTTGCCATAGATTTCGCCACGGCAAATCCAAACCTTGATACCAATCAGACCCACCTTGGTGAGAGCCTCGGCGAGGCAGTAGTCGATGTCGGCACGGAATGTGTGGAGAGGCGTACGGCCTTCCTTGAACATTTCCTTGCGGCGCATTTCGGCACCGTTGAGACGGCCTGAGCACTGAATCTTGATACCCTCAGCACCAGCACGCATCGCGCTCTGGATAGCCATCTTGACAGCACGACGGTATGCAACCTTACCCTCTACTTGACGGGCGATGGAGTTAGCTACGATAGAAGCGTCAAGATCGGGCTTGCGAACTTCGTAGATATTGATCTGGATATCCTTCTTGGTGATAGCCTTGAGCTCTTCCTTCAGCTTGTCAACCTCAGAGCCGGCCTTACCGATGATAACACCGGGACGGGCTGTGCAGATGGTGATGGTGATGAGCTTGAGAGTACGCTCGATAACGATGCGGCTCAAAGAAGCCTTAGCCAAACGGGTGTTGAGGTATTTGCGGATTTTCATATCCTCGACGATTGTATCGCCGACATTGCTACCTACGAACCAGTTGGAATCCCAGCCACGGACGATGCCGAGGCGGTTAGAAATCGGAGAAATTTTCTGTCCCATGTTTGGCTATGCTTATTTTGATTCTTTATTGATTGCCTCGACCGTGATGCAAACGTGGTTGGAACGCTTGCGGATACGGTAACCACGACCCTGGGGTGCAGGGCGGAGACGCTTGATTGTAGCACCTTCGTCAACTACGACGGAAGCAACCTTGAGTTCACCGGCTTCAGCCTTGCGATCGTTCTTAGCCTCCCAGTTTGCAATTGCAGACTTCAGAAGGGGTTCGATGCGGCCAGCAGCCTCTTTGTTGGAAAAATGGAGTACGCCAAGCGCCTTGAATGCCTCCATGCCGCGGATCATATCGGCGACAAGACGCATCTTGCGGGGAGACGTAGGAATATTGTTCAGCTTCGCAAAATAGGTATTCTTACGAACTTCCTTCAGCTTATTGGCAGAGTTCTGTTTTCTGTTTGCCATAATTCTTAATTAGTTATGTAAGACCCTATATTTATCGATTTCCTGAATGTCCACGGAAGGTACGGGTCATGGAGAACTCTCCAAGCTTGTGACCTACCATGTTCTCCGTGATATACACGGGGACGAATTTATTACCGTTGTGAACAGCGATCGTATGACCTACAAAGTCAGGTGAGATCATCGATGCACGAGACCAGGTCTTGATGACCGACTTCTTGCCGCTTTCGTTCATGGCAAGAATCTTCTTCTCGAGCTTAACGCTAATGTACGGGCCTTTTTTAAGGGAACGACTCATATTATAAAAATACGTTTTACTTCAAAAATTATTTCTTGGAATTCGCTCTTTCGATAATGTACTTATTCGAAGGCTTCTTAGGTGTACGCGTCTTGAGACCCTTAGCGTAGAGACCCTTGCGCGAACGGGGATGACCGCCTGACTGACGACCTTCACCACTACCCATCGGGTGATCGACAGGGTTCATAACGACACCACGGTTGTGGGGACGACGACCCAACCAACGAGAGCGACCGGCCTTGCCGCTCTTCTCGAGGGCGTGGTCGGAATTGCCTACGCTACCGACTGTAGCCATGCAGGCTGCAAGGATACGACGTGTCTCGCCCGAGGGGAGTTTCACGATAGCATAGTCACCTTCTTTTGAAGTAAGCTGAGCAAAAACACCAGCCGAGCGAACCAGGCTTGCGCCCTGTCCGGGACGGAGCTCGATGTTGTGGATGACGGTACCTACAGGAATCTTAGCCAAGGGGAGGGCATTTCCTACTTCGGGCAGAGCGTCACTTCCCGACATAACCTGCTGACCTACGGTGAGTCCGTTGGGTGCGAGGATATATCGTTTCTCACCATCTACGTAATAGAGCAGGGCGATGCGAGCCGAACGGTTGGGATCGTACTCAATGCTCTTCACTGTAGCGGGGACACCGTTTTTATTACGCTTGAAGTCGATGTCGCGGAAGGCCTGCTTGTGGCCGCCGCCGATGTAGCGCATGGTCAGACGACCCTGGTTGTTGCGACCGCCAGTCTTGCGCTTACCGAACGTCAAGGATTTCTCTGGTACGTGTGCAGTGAGTTCTTCGAACGTGCCAATAACTTTTCCTCTTTGCCCCGGTGTAACGGGCTTAAATTTTCTTACTGCCATTTGTATTAATTGATGTTGCTATAGAAATCAATTTCCTGACCTTCTGCGAGGGTTACGAATGCCTTCTTGAAATCAGAAGTCTTACCCACGATGAGGCCCTTCTTGGTGAAGCGGCTCTTGGTCTTGCCAAGGAAGTTGGCAGTGTTCACAGAGACAACCTTCACACTGAATTTTTCTTCAACGGCCTTCTTGATCTGGAGCTTGTTAGCGTTGGGATCAACATAGAAGCCGTACACGCGATTTACGGGGGCGCTGCCGTCCTTCTTCTTGCGTGCTTCAGATGACTTCTCCGTCAGGTTGGTCATCTTCTCAGTTACGATGGGGCGAATAATAATTGCCATTGTTCTTGAATTTTGACTTTTAGAGGTTGTTAACCAATTCTACGGCGCTCTCGCAGATCACGAGTTTACCGCTGTTCATTACTGCATAAGTGTTGATGGATTCAGCATCCAAAACAGACACGTTTTTCAGATTTTGAGCTGACAAAAGTACGTTTTTATTTCCATTTGACAAAATAATTCCGAACTTTTTTGCTGCATTGTCGAGGTTTTTAACCATTGCTGCTACCGCTTTGGTAGATGGAGTTTCCATTTTCAGGTCTTCAACGACAACAATCTGGCCCTCAGCGGCTTTCATGGAAAGAGCTGATTTGCGGGCGAGCTGCTTCACCTTTTTGTTCAACTTGAAGTTGTAGTCACGGGGTACGGGACCGAACACGCGACCACCACCTACGAGGACGGGTGAGTTGATGTCACCGCGACGTGCACCGCCGCCGCCTTTCTGACGTCCGAGCTTGCGGGTTGAACCTGCGATTTCGCTACGCTGCTTCGACTTGTGGGTTCCCTGACGCTGGGCAGCGAGATACTGCTTCACAGCCAAGTACACACAATGGGTATTGGGCTCAATACCAAACACCTCGTCGTTAAGGGTTACCTTACGACCGGTTTCTTTGCCTTCTTTGTTTAATACGCTCAATTCCATAGTTTACAACGCAACAGTTAAAAGTGAACCTTTAGCACCGGGCACACTACCCTTCACGAGGAGGAGGTTGTGCTCAGCGATGATTTTCAACACCTGGAGATTCTGAACAGTCACCTGCTCATTACCCATCTGTCCACCCATGCGGAGTCCCTTGAAGACACGTGCAGGGTAAGAACAGGCACCGATTGAACCGGGCTTACGCAGACGATCGTCCTGGCCGTGAGTGGACTGACCCACACCACCGAAACCGTGACGCTTTACGACACCCTGGAAACCATGACCCTTCGAGATACCGATAACGTCAACAAAGTTGGCATCGTTGAAGATCTCAACCGTGATCTTGTCTCCGAGGTTGTACTTCTGCTGGAAACCCTTGAATTCAGCAAGGTGCTTCATAGGAGCTACACCAGCTTTTTTCAAATGACCCATCACAGGCTTGGAAACATGCTTTTCAGTTGTTTCCTCGAAGCCGACCTGTACAGCTTCATAACCATCTTTTTCGAGGGTCTTGATCTGGGTAACTACACAAGGACCTACTTCAATAACAGTGCATGGTACATTCTTACCCTCAGCACTGAAGACGGAAGTCATTCCGACCTTTTTGCCTAATAATCCTGGCATACTTTCAGTTACTTGTTTTTAGTGCGTTTGGCGGGTATTCCGGCCTCGCGGCCAGAATACCACAAACAGCGTTAATTATTAAAAGTTATTTGTAAAAATAAAGGAAGATGTTTTATCAAACCTTGATATTAACCTCAACGCCGGAGGGCAACTCGAGCTTCATGAGGGCGTCAACGGTCTTGGGGGTGGCACCTACAATGTCAATCAGACGCTTGTAGTCACACAGTTCGAACTGCTCGCGGCTCTTCTTGTTGACGAAGGTAGAACGGTTCACGGTGTAGATGCGCTTGAAGGTAGGAAGCGGAATGGGACCGCTAACCTTGGCACCCGTAGCCTTGACAGTCTTTACGATTTTCTCTGCAGATGCATCAACGAGAACGTGATCGTAGGACTCCAATTTGATTCTGATTTTCTGATCCATATTTTGAATTGTTTGGATGTTTAGAATTACTTAATAAGATCTACACGACCACCTGCCTCTGTTACGACGGCACGAGTGTTGCTCTTGTCAACCTCTGCATAGTGATCGAACGTCATCGTAGAGCTGGCACGGCCGGAAGTGATGGTACGGAGGTCCGTCACATAGCCGAACATCTCTGCGAGGGGAACCATAGCCTTGACGAGGCGGGCACCGCTGCGGGTGGTTTCCATGCCTTCTACCTGGCCGCGACGTTTGTTCAAGTCGCCGATTACGTCACCCATGGACTCTTCGGGAGTGATGACGTCAACCTTCATGATAGGCTCGAGGAGTATGGGCTGTGCCTGTTCGCATGCGTGCTTGAAGGCCATGTTGCCTGCAACCTCGAACGAGAGCTGATCTGAATCGACGGGGTGGAACGAACCGTCTTCGAGGGTAACCTTGAGGCTGTCGACGGGGTAACCGCAGAGCACGCCGTTCTTCATAGCTGCCTTGAAGCCTTTCTCGACAGCAGGAATGAATTCTGAAGGAACGTTACCACCCTTCACGATGCTCTCGAACTGAAGACCCACAACACCGTCGTCGGCAGGACCGACAGTAACGATGATATCGGCGAATTTACCGCGACCACCCGACTGCTTCTTGTAAACCTCGCGGAGACGCGATACAGTGCCCTTGATGGACTCCTTGTAGGCAACCTGGGGACGACCTTCGTTGATCTCGACCTTGAATTCGCGCTTCAGACGGTCAACGATGATGTCGAGGTGAAGCTCACCCATACCGGAGATAACGGTCTGGCCGGTCTCTTCGTTCGACTTGACGGTGAACGTAGGATCCTCTTCTGCGAGTTTGCCGAGGGCAACGCCGAGTTTGTCGAGGTCCTTCTGGGTCTTGGGCTCTACTGCGATGGAGATCACAGGATCGGGGAACTCCATTGCCTCGAGAACGATGGGATTGTTCTCGTCGCAGAGGGTATCGCCCGTACGGATATCCTTGAAGCCTACACCTGCGCCGATGTCACCTGTGCCGATCTGCTCCTTGGGATTCTGATGGTTGGAGTGCATCTGGAAGAGACGCGAGATACGCTCTTTCTTGTCGGTGCGGGGATTATATACGTACGAACCTGCGTCGATGACACCGGAATATACGCGGAAGTAGCAGAGACGGCCTACATACGGGTCGGTGGCAATCTTGAATGCAAGAGCTGCCATGGGCTCGTTCTGTGAGGGCTTGCGCACGAGTTCCTTCTCGGGATCGTTGGGATCGTGACCCGTAACGGCGGGAGTGTCGATAGGAGAAGGCAGGTAGCGGACTACTGCATCCAACATCGTCTGCACACCCTTGTTCTTGAATGAAGAACCGCAGGTCACGGGATAAATCTTCATCTCGAGCGTACCTTTGCGGAGGGCGGCGTATATTTCGTCGGTGGTGATGGTCGAAGGATCGTCGAAATACTTCTCCATGATGTTGTCATCCACCTCGGCACATGCCTCAAGCATCTTGGTGCGATATTCCTCGCACTCTGCCATCATGTCGGCGGGAATGTCCTCAATAGAGTATTCGGCGCCCATCGTCTCGTCGTGCCACAGGATAGCCTTCATCTCAACAAGGTCAACAACGCCCTTGAAAGTCTCCTCAGCGCCGATAGGCAGCTGGATAGCAACCGAGTTGGCGCCCAGCATATCGTGCATCTGGCGAACTACCTCAAGGAAGTTGGCGCCCGAGCGGTCCATCTTGTTCACGTAACCGATACGGGGAACGTGATATTTTTCGGCCTGATGCCATACCGTCTCGGACTGGGGCTCAACACCGCCTACGGCACAGAACGTTGCGATAGCGCCGTCGAGGACGCGAAGCGAACGCTCTACCTCCACGGTGAAGTCAACGTGGCCTGGAGTATCGATCAGGTTGAACTTATATTTCTCACCCTTGAAGTTCCAAAAGCAAGTAGTGGCTGCAGAGGTGATAGTGATACCACGCTCCTGCTCCTGAATCATCCAGTCCATCGTTGCGGCGCCATCGTGAACCTCACCGATTTTGTGAGTCAGGCCGGTGTAGTAAAGAATACGCTCCGAGGTCGTAGTCTTACCTGCATCGATATGGGCCATAATGCCGATGTTGCGGGTGTATTTCAGTTGATCGTCAATATTGTTTGCCATAAATTTGATTGGAACTAAAGATTAAAATTTGAAGTGAGCGAATGCACGGTTGGCTTCTGCCATCTTGTGCATATCCTCCTTACGCTTGAATGCGCCACCCTGCTCGTTGTAAGCATCGAGAATCTCGGCAGCCAGCTTGTCGGCCATCGACTTGCCTCCACGCTTACGGGAGTAGATGATCATATTCTTCATCGAAATTGACTCCTTGCGGTCGGCACGAATCTCCGTGGGGACCTGGAAGGTAGCACCGCCGATACGGCGGCTCTTCACCTCCACCTGGGGAGTGATGTTGTCAAGTGCCTTCTTCCATACATCGAGGGCATTTACGCCTTCCTTCTCGGCAAAGCGCTTGTTAACCAACTCGATGGCATTGTAGAAGATCGTAAAAGCTGTGTTCTTCTTGCCGTCGTACATCAGGTGGTTAACGAATCTCGTAACCTTGACTTCGTTGAAAACAGGATCCGGAAGGATCACTCTTTTCTTCGGTGTTGCTTTTCTCATTTTGTTTGTTTTGTTTAACTGGGCTGTTTTTTCTTCTCAGAATCTTCGGAATCCCGATACGCGGACCTTTTTATATATAATAATGTGTGGTCGTCTTCGTCCTGAGGACTACTCGTTCGGAACCTTACTCAACCTTGAAATCTTAACGCCTTTAAATTTAAATAATGTGTAGAAAATCAATTCTGCGTAATTGCGACTATCTGTCTGTCAATCGGATTACTTCTTTGCGGTAGCACCGGCCTTGGGACGCTTGGCACCGTATTTGGAACGGCGCTGAGTGCGACCTGCAACACCAGCGGTATCCAAGCAACCGCGAACGATGTGATAACGTACACCGGGAAGATCCTTCACACGACCACCGCGAACCATTACGATTGAGTGTTCCTGAAGGTTGTGGCCTTCTCCGGGGATGTAGGAGTTCACCTCCTTGCCGTTAGTCAAACGTACACGAGCTACTTTACGCATAGCAGAATTGGGCTTTTTGGGAGTAGTGGTGTAGACGCGGGTGCAAACGCCACGACGCTGGGGACAGCTGTTCAAGGCGGGAGACTTGCTCTTGTCTTCCAATACTACGCGACCTTTTCTAACTAACTGTTGAATAGTAGGCATTTTGTTGTTTTTTGTTATTTTTGTTATCTTTTTGATGGGACACAAGTCTCGCAATTTCAACTGAAAATCAGTGACTCAGAGACACTTTCCGCGCCCATCCGCGCGAAAAAGTGGTGCAAAGATAGAGCTTTTTTCCCACATAATGTGCGTATGATAAGAATTTTATGCTATTTTTAAAGATTTTTAAACTTTCCTTATACATTCTACTACCCACACCTTACATTTTTGCCTAAATATTTGTTTTTTTCAAAAAAAAATCCTATCTTTGCGCCCTGAAAAAGAGCCTACCCCCAGCCCCTCCTTGAAAGGAGGATGTCCTGAGCGGCACAGGAAATGATGAAATGACAAAATAGTCAAATGGTCAAATAGTAGAATCAGGCATGTTGCAAGCATATCTGGAAAAAGGACGCATTGAAGCAGGTTGCGATGAAGCGGGACGCGGCTGTCTGGCCGGTCCGGTGTATGCTGCTGCCGTCATCCTGCCCCCCGACTTCAACAACGAGCTCCTCAACGATTCCAAGAAACTCACTGAACAGCAGCGCTATGCCCTGCGTCCTGTCATCGAACGCGAGGCTCTGGCTTGGGCTGTAGGGGGGTGCGACAACCGTGAAATCGACCGGTATAACATCCTGCGATGCAGCATCATGGCCATGCACCGGGCGCTCGACCAGCTTTCCGTCCGACCCGATTTTATCCTAGTGGACGGCAACCGTTTTCTTCCCTACCACGACACTCCCTACCAGACCATCGTCAAGGGCGACGGCAAGATGATGTCGATTGCGGCAGCCTCTGTGCTCGCCAAGACCTACCGCGACGACTATATGAAGGCGCAGGCCGGGAAATATCCCCAGTATCATTGGGAAGTCAACAAAGGATATCCCACACGCGACCACCGCGAGGCTATCCGCGAGCATGGACCGTCACCCCTCCACCGCATGACGTTCGCCCTGCTCGGCAGACCTCAGCAGCTCACACTCTTCTCGCTGCTCTTCCTTCTGTTCTCTGTGCTCCCGTCCTCACTCTTTGCCTGGAATCCCATCCGGACGTTCAACAACGTGATGGACCGCATCGACTCATTGCCTCCGACCTACGACACGACCTATATCTACCAGCCCAAGAACCACTGGCTCATCGAGCCGTCTGTCGGTCTTGAGGGGACAAGTGTTTTCATCGAGAATGCCTTGCGCCACGGTTTCACCTTCAACCCGGTCGAACTCTATAAGAACGCCGAGGCGGCACGTCACGCCAAGACCGAGTACAAAATCCGGCTCCACACCTCTCCTCTGCCCACGCTGGCCCTGCGGCTCAAATACCGCATCATCGACTTCACTTTCTTCTCCTACCAGCCTGATTTCTTCTCCAATGTCAACAAAGACTTCCGCTGGAAGTTCGGCTTCAACTTCAACCAGTTCGGTGTCAATCTCGCCTACCAGCACACACGCTCTTTCCACGGCACCTACAAGTCACGCATCGATTCACTCGACCTCAATACGGATGTCGCGCTCGACGAAGGTTTCTTCAGCGAGAAACTCTTTGAAGTCTCGGCCTACTACGTCTTCAATGCCCGACGGTTCTCCTATCTGGCAGCCATCGACCAGACACAGGAACAACTCCGCAATGCGGGGTCGTGGATGCTCGCCGCATCGTTCTACAACGGGCGCTACAACATCCGGAACGACTCGGTGGGCAGTTTCTGCATGAGGTTCCTACAGGTGTCCCTCGGCGGAGGTTATGCCTACAACTGGATTTCCCACCACTGGCTCCTCCATTTCCGGGGATTGCCCCAGCTGGTCGTATATCCCAAATACACCGCCTCCGACAACGAGGGCGAACGAAAAATCGACCGTGACGGTCTCGACTTCATCATACCCCTCGATTTTGTGGCGGTTCGTTATTGGAAACGTAGCTATTTCACCTTCAATATGGGTGCTGAAGCCAATCTCATCGGATCGGCCGACGACCGTCAGATCATCTCTGTCCACTGGCGTTCACGGATCGCATACGGCATACGATTCTGACCTCCCAGAACACAAAAAAACAGTCGTACCTCACTAAAATCCGGCAGGAACCGCAATTTCCGGCCGGTTATTTTGTTTTTTCGCGAATTTGCCGTATCTTTACGGACGAAAAGTAAATCAAACAATTAGCAAAATAATGACAGATGGTTTATTGGCTCAACTGCAAAATTCCGTGTTTAGCCTGCTGAATAAATAAACAAAAACATTAAAAACACCTGTCAATGGTATAAGTCCTATCGGACTTTCGGGGTGCATCAAGCGATATGTTCCTGAGAGCGAGCTACCAAGCCCATTCACATGAATCTCTCCACCTCCTGTCTCAGGTTATACCATCGTCAGGCAAAAGCATCGGTTCGCTTTCCTTAAAAACCATTTATATTTGACCATCTCACTATTTGACTATTTAACCATTTGAGTTTTCCAACATTCCAATCAGGGTCTTCATTCCCCGGGAGGCACCCTGACGGATGTGGGTGATGGTCTGCCCGTATGGATTGGACACATCGGCGGGGTCAATGTCGAAGATGCGGGCGTTGCGCGGCGCATAGGCCAGCAGGGATGCTGCGGGATAGACTGCCAGCGAGGTTCCGATAACGACCACCACATCGGCCGTGCGGACGATTTCGGTGGCGGGAGAGAGGTTGGGGACACTCTCGCCGAAGAAGACGATGAAGGGACGCAGCTGATAGCCGTAGGGGTCCTTGTCGCCCATATTGATGTCCGGATTCTCCGGGTTGATGGGGTAGGAGACCGTCTCGCTGCGCATGGAACGCGAGCGCATCATCTCGCCGTGGAGGTGGAGTACATTGCGGGCACCGCCGCGTTCGTGGAGGTTATCGATGTTCTGGGTGATGACCTGCACATCCCAACCCTTGTCCTGGAGCGAGGCGATGAGGCGGTGTCCCTCGTTCGGTTCGGCATTCATATACTTGCGGCGCAGGCGGTTGAAGAAGTCGTTGACCCGCTTGGGGTCACGTTGCCAGGCAACATCGGAACATACCTCCATAACGGGTTCATGGTCCCAAAGACCGTCGCCGCCGCGGAAGGTGGGTATGCCGCTCTCGACGCTCATTCCGGCGCCTGTCAGAAATACGATACGGTTCATTTGATTTTTTAATGGGGTTTATGGGGTTAATGGGTTTAATGGGCAATGCCCGGGAACTGATTACTTGAGATTCCTGAGAATCCACTGCATCTGTCCGATGTTGGTGGTCTTGGAGGTCCAGTGTTCGTTGATGGGAGTCACAAGTTTGACTTTGGGACAGGAGAGAGTGTTCCATACCGCATAGCTTGTGGTGGGCGTACAGGTATTGTCGTTGTAGCCCCAGGTCATGTAGGTGGGACATTTGACGTAACGCGCGAAATTGACCACATCGTAGTAGGCGAGTGTCCGGAGCCCTTCCTTGCTGTAGGCGCCGTCTTCGGGCCGGAAATGGGGATAGCCCGAGGTGAGATTGTCGGCACCTGCACCCATGTCGGCCAGCGCGGGATGGTTCACAACGCAGAGAGTGACACGGGGGTCAAGCGCGGCGGCCACGATGCTGAGGGCGCCGCCCTGCGAACCGCCCTGCACGATGAGGTTCTTTCCGTCCCACTGGGGCAGCTGGGTGAGGAAGTCGAGCGAGCGGACGAGGCCGAGATAGACATGACGCATATAATATTGTTCGCGCGAGTGGATGCCGCATTTCAGGTAGTCCTGGAAGGCGGAACGCACGTCGGCCATCGACCTGGCGGACATTGTGGGGTCGGCCCCGTGAATCTCAATCAGGAAACGGATGATACCGTTCTCTGCATAGTAGGAACTCTCGGCCACATTCTTGATTTCCTTGACGCCGGCACCTGGAGGACACAGGAGGACGGGCAGTTTCCGGCCTTCCCATTTTTTGCCTTTGGGGACCATCAGATAGCCGTACATGGCGTGGTGTTTTCGGTCAATGTCGAGGCGCACCAGGAAGGTCTCAATCAGTTCGGTTGAGAACTCGGGCGCGGGCTCCATTGTGTAGTGGAGAGGATACTGTGCGGCCTCCTTGAGACTTTCGTCCCAGAAGGCTTTGAAGTCGGCGGGCTCTTTGGTCCAGGGCTGAATCTTCTCGGGCGAGAAAGCCAGCTTGATGTGGTGGGAGTAGGTGACGGTTTTGCCCGAAGCCTGCGTGTCGGACAGTGCGCCGGGTGTCAGGTCGGGAACGGTGACTTTGAGCCGCAGATCGCGGAATCCGGGAGTCTTGCGGGTACCCATGCTGATGCGGGCGTGTCCGTTGCGGAGCGTGACTTTACCGCTCTGGTCATCGCCCAGGATGTCATCGCCGACGGTGTATTCCGCGACGGCTTCTTCGGGCACTATGCCATATTGGGAGAAGGAGACGTCAACGGCAGCCTTCTCACCGCATTTATAAATCCAGTCGGCGTGGTCGGGCTGGGTCCACCACAGATAGTCCGCACGGTCGGGATAGTTGCCGGCCGTAGCGGAGGTAATCAGACAGAGTGCGGAGAGCACGGATAATAATGTTCGCATAATTTGGGGTTTATGGGCTTAATGGGGTTGATGGGAACAGTCGTTCCAGGCAATTTCGCCGGACCCGAGACAGATTCGTCCGTCGGAAGTGTACACCACACAGAACTGACCGGGTGCAACGCCGTTGATTTTGGTATCGCTCTGGAGGAACCATGTGCCGTCGGGCATCTTGCGAAGATGTCCGTCGGAGAGTTCGGCCACATGCCGGATTTTGAATTTCACGTCATGTGTCCCGTCCGTATCCGGCCAGGGGTTGCGGGTGATGAAATGCAGTTCCGCCATTGTGAGAAAGTCCTGCATCTGGGCCTCGGGGTTGTAGCCGCGCGAGACATAGATGACGTTCTCATGTATATCCTTTTTGCAAACGAACCAGGGACCGCCGCCGAGACCGAGGCCCTTGCGCTGTCCGATGGTGTGGAACCAGAACCCCTGGTGTTCGCCGAGCACCTTGCCTGTTTCGAGTTCGACAATCTTGCCGGGCCGTTTGCCCAGAAAGCGTTCGATGAACTGGTTGTAGTCGATCTTGCCGAGGAAACAAATACCCTGAGAGTCTTTACGATGGGCAGAGGGCAGTTTGGCGACCTCCGCAATCTCGCGCACCTGATTCTTGATCAGACGACCGATGGGGAAGAGGGAATGGGCCACCTGGAAACCGTCCAGCTGGGCCAGGAAGTCGGTCTGATCCTTCACAGGGTCGGGCGTTGTGCCCAGCCACACGGCTCCGTCTTCCTCGATGGTGGTGGCATAGTGCCCCGTCGCCGTCTTGTCGTAGGAGTGGCCGACTTTCCGGTCGAAAGCGCCGAACTTGATGAGCCGGTTACACATCACGTCGGGATTGGGCGTGAGTCCGCGCTTCACGCGGTCGATGGTGTAGGACACCACATTGTCCCAATATTCTTTCTGAAGGTCCACGATGTCGTAGTGGAGACCGTATTTGGCCGCAATGGCCGTTACGATTTCCATATCCTCTTCCTTGGGACAGTCGAGGTAACCCTTGTCCTCCATACCTATTTTAATATAGAAGAGATCTGGTTTGTAACCCTGTTCACACAGCAGGTGAACCGCTACGGACGAATCAACGCCACCGGATAAAAGTGCAGCTATAGACATGATTCAGCTAAAAATACAGAAAACAGTTTTCAGAGACCCTGGCTCTTGTCCTCTGCGGAGAATGCGTTCCAGCCCTGAGCCTTGAGCGTCAGTTCGGACTGTCCGTCGCGGGTGATGAGGGCTGCGCCCAGTTTCCCGTCGGTGATGTGGCCGATGATACGGATGCCGGACATCTGGGAGACTTTCTCGTAGTCGGCCAGCGGAACGGTGAAGAGCAGTTCGTAATCCTCGCCGCCCGACAGCGCCACCGTCGTGACGTTGAGGTTGAATTCCTCGGCCTGTGCTGCGGTCTGGTAGTCGATAGGGATGCGTTCCTCGTAGATACGGCAACCCACCTTACTCTGGCGGCAGATGTGCAGCAGTTCGGACGAGAGACCGTCGCTGATATCCAACATGGCCGTGGGACGGATGCCGCGTTCCATGAGTTCGGCCACGATGTCGCGACGGGCCTCCGGCTTGAGCTGGCGTTCGAGCAGGTACTCGCGGCCTTCGAACTTGGGTTTGAATTCCTGCTTGTCGGCGGGATCCTGCTGGTTGAAGATGGCCTTTTCGCGTTCTAGCAACTGCAAGCCCATATAGGCGGCGCCCAGGTCGCCCGACACGCAGATGAGGTCGTTGGGTTTGGCACCCGAGCGGAAAACGGGTTCCTGCGTCACGCCGATGGCGGTGATGCTGATGGTGAGACCCGTCATCGAGGCGGAGGTGTCGCCACCCACGAGATCGACGCCGTAGGTTTTGCAGGCTCCGCGAACACCCTCGTAGAAGCGTTCGAGATCCTCCACCTTGAAACGTTTGGAAAGACCCAGCGAGAGGGTTATCTGACGTGGCGTAGCCATCATGGCGTATACATCGCTGAGGTTCACCACAACGGATTTGTAGCCCAGCAGACGCATGTCGCAGTAGGTGAGGTCGAAATGGATGCCCTCCAGCAGCAGGTCGGTCGTGATAACCGTTTTGCCATCGGAGGCATCAATCACAGCGCAATCGTCGCCCACGCCTTTGAGCGTGGACGACTGACGGATGGGGAAAGATTTTGTGAGGTGCTCGATGAGAGCGAACTCACCGTATTCTTTGATTTCTGCCATTTACGGATTGAGGATGAGGAGCAATCAGAAACGCTTGATCATCTCGGCAATGACTTCGGTCATCTTGGGCTGGGCCACATTGGCAGCCTCCTGCACCTCCTCGTGGGAAACCTCGACGGGAACGCCGAAACCGCCCAGGTCGGTGATGACCGACATACCGAAGACACGCATGCTCATGTGGCGGGCCACGATAACTTCAGGCACCGTCGACATGCCGACAGCGTCGCCGCCGATGATGCGGAAATAGCGATATTCGGCGGGTGTTTCGAACGTGGGACCCTGGGTGCCTACATAGACACCCTTCTGAAGATGGATGTTCTTCTCCTTGGCAATCTTCTCGGCCAGAGCGATGAGCTGGTGGTCATAGGGTTCTTCCATCGAGGGGAAACGGGGACCTAGTTCGCTGTAGTTGTGGCCGCGCAGAGGATTCTCGGGAAAGAGGTTGATGTGGTCCTCGATAATCATGATGTCTCCCACACGGAACGAGGGGTTCATTCCGCCGGCAGCATTCGACACAAAGAGGGTTTCGACGCCGCAGGCCTTCATGACGCGTACGGGGAAGGTCACCGAGGTCATAGGATAGCCTTCATAGAAGTGGAAACGGCCCTGCATGGCCATCACTTCCTTGCCGCCCAGGAGGCCGAAAATCAGTTTGCCCGAATGTCCCTCCACTGTGGAAACCGGCATGTTGGGGATTTCGGTGTAGGGGATTTCTTCACGTTCGGAAATATGATCCACCAATTGTCCTAGACCCGTTCCGAGAATGATGGCGGTCTTGGGACGACGTTTGGTGCGGCTGAGGATATACTCAGCAGTGTTTTTGATTTTTTCTAACATAATTCAATATTCGATTTTTAAAGTTCTGTTCATGTTTCTTGCTGATAAATGCCACATGGGCGGGCAGGAAGAAGATGCGCGCCTTGAGCTCGTCGTCCACAGCGCGGTGTCGCATCAGTCGCATCGCATCCTTCTCGGTGGTGATGACCACCGGCTTGAGTCCTGTGTTGGGATTCAGTCCGTCGTTGTCGATGTTTTCCATGCGGTGACGTATCTCGCGGATGTCCTTGGCCGAGAAATTGTGGTGGTCGGGGAAGATGAGTTTGTCCAGCAGACGATAGTGGGTCTGGATAACTTCCTCCATCGACGAGGGGTCGGCGATGCCGCAAACCATGAGGACATTGCACCTGGGGTCGACGGCCTGGGGTTCGAGTGTGGCGAGGTTGACGAGTTGCTCGTATTTGAACTGAGTAAAGTAGATGGGCTGTTCGATGCTGGTGGGAAGGTTGCCGGTTATCTCGGTCTGATCTTCCTTGCGGAGTGAAGCGGGACACTTGGTGACAATCACCATGTCGGCCCTCCTGATGTTGGCAGCGGGTTCGCGCAGCCGTCCTGCGGGCAGGAGGCAGTCCTTGTAGAGGATGCGGGAGTAGGACGTCAGGCATATTGTGAAGCCCGGCGAGAGCCAGCGATGCTGCATGGCATCGTCGAGGATGATGACGGCCGGAGGTGTGGGCAGGGCGAGGAGTTCGCGGATACCTTTCGCCCGGCTCTCGCACACCGCCACGATTGCATTGCTGAATTTGCGGTAGATCTGATAGGGTTCGTCCCCCAGCTGGGCCACCGTCGAGGCAGGTTCTGCCAATTGGAATCCGTTCGACCTGCGTTTGTAGCCGCGCGACAGTACGGCGACAGGACCGATGCCCTCACTCTGGAGCAACTGTACAAGATACTCGACATGGGGCGTTTTGGCGGTTCCGCCGGCAGAGATGTTTCCCACACAAATCACAGGCACCTGTTCTTCGAACGAAACGGTCTTGAAGTAACCCTTGTCGAAGAGCCAGTTGCGGATTTCCATTACACCTCCGTAGAGCCAGGCTAACGGAAGCAGCCAGCGGTTGATATGGAAAGTAGGTAACATGGCTACAAACTTTTCAGCAAATAATTATTTCACGGGGGCCGGCACTTCGGTCATGCGTGCCTGGATGGGATTCTGATTGAGCAAGCGGTCGATTTCCTGTTCGATGCGGCCGTCGCGGTCGAAGAGGAAACTGCTGACTTTCAGCTTCACGCCGCCCTTGATATCCTCGAGCATGGAGGTGAAGGGGTCTTTCTCGGCGGGATAGTTCTGAACGGCATAGCTGCCTTCGCTGAGGTTGGCGAGTGCGGCAGCCTTGGCCACAGCCTCCCGGAGTCCGCCAAGCTCATCTACGAGACCGATGCCGAGGGCACGTTTGCCTGTCCATACGCGGCCCTGAGCAATCTCCTGGACGGAGTCTTTGGAAAGTCCGCGACCGTCGGAAACACGGGTCAGGAAGGTGTCATAGGTATCCTCGACACTATGCTGTATCATTGCCTTCTCGTCCAGATCCAGCTGTTTGAGGGGCGGCTGGATTGCTCCGTGCTCGTGGGTCTCGATGGTTTCCACCTTGAGGCCGAACGAATTGGCCAGACGTTCCACATTGGGAACTACGCCGAACACACCGATTGAACCGGTGATGGTGTTGGGCTCGGCAAAGATATACTGGCCGGGCGTTGAGATATAGTAACCTCCGGAAGCCGCATAGTCGCCCATCGAGACGACGAGGGGTTTCTTGGTTTTGAGTTGCTGGAGGGCATACCACATCTGTTCGCTGGCAAAGGCGCTGCCGCCGGGCGAATTGATGCGGAGCACAACTGCTTTCACGTTGTCGTCCATGGCGAGACCCTTGATTTCGCTGACCAGTTCTTCGCCTACAATCTGGAGAGAACCGCTTCCGGCAGACTGGTCCACAATCTCGCCCACGGCATAGAGGACAGCCACCTTGTCGTCCTTGTCATCCTTTTCGGCGTTGGTGATGATTTCCTTGACCGAGATGCCGTGGAACTCTTCATCCTCTTTCTGGCCGGCCATCTGCTTCACGAGCGCGTACATATCCTGACGGTAGCGGATACCGTCGAAAAACCCTTCGGGGAGCTCATTGGGACGCAGGAAGGTGAGGTTGCGGTTGGCCCATGCTTCGAGCGAGTCGGCAGGGAGTTTGCGTTTGTCGGCTACAACACCGGCATATTCATCCCAGATGTCACGCATATAGGTGATGGTCTGCAGGCGGTTGGCCTCCGACATCTGGTCGTTGATATAAGGCTCAACGGCCGATTTGAATTTGCCCACACGGAACACATCGATATCGATGTTGTATTTGTCGAAGAATCCCTTGTAGTATAACATGGCGCCGCCCATGCCTCCCCACGAGAACCCGCCCATGGGGTTGATGAAGATGCTGTCGGCCACGCTTGCCGTGTAGTACTGGGAGGGACCGTAGGAGTCGCCATAGGCGATGATCCACTTGCCGGAGTTCTGCTTGAAAGACTCGAGACGCTTGCAGATGGCCTGATAGGTGGCGGGAGCTGCAGCCATCTGGTCGAAGCAGAGATAGATACCCTTCACATTGTCGTCCTTTTCAGCCAGGTCGATGGCCTGCACTATCTGGCGGAGGGAGGGCGCTTCATTTGTCGGCAACCCGCCCTGTAAGACAGCGCTGAAGTTGAATCCTCCTTCGGTTTCTTCTACCGTGCCTTGAGGATAGATTACAAGAACGTCGTTTGCCCGTGTCGGTGTTTTGGAATCGGATGAGGCTATAATGGCCACCATCGAACACATCGTGAGCAGTACGCAGCAAAGGCCTGCGATGAAAAGACCTACAATGACAGCCAAGACTGTCTGGATGAAAGATTTCATTGGGTTGTTGATTTTTATAGTTTAAATATATTAATATTGTTGCGTGGATGATTGTTACAGGCGGGCTTTGAGTTCGGCGAGCGGTCCGGTGACGAAAGCTCTCTCCTGCATGCGGGGGTGGGGAATCCTGAGCCGGGGCGTATCCAGCCGGAGGTCGTCCCACAGGAGCAGGTCGATGTCGATGGTCCGGTCGCTGTAGGCCTCGTTGTCGGATGCCCGTTTGTGGGTGCGTCCCATTTCTCGTTCGATACGCTGGGTGATATCCAGCAGTTCGAGGGGCTGCAGATCCGTCTCGACGGCGATGACCGCATTGGTGAAGCGGTGGGAGGATTCAAATCCCCAGGGTTCGCTTTCCACATAATCCGACTCGCCGGCAATGGTGACGTAGGTTGCCAGTCGTCCGGTGGCTTCCCTCAGCAGGGCGGTACCGTTGCCCAGATTGCTTCCTAATCCGATGAAGACCATCAGTCAGGCAGAATGAGCATCGTGTCGCCGTAGGCCCCGAACTGGTAGTTCTCTTTGATAGCCTGTTTGTAGGCATCCATGATGAGGTCATAGCCGCCAAAGGCGGAGGTAATCATCAGATGGGTCGAGAGCGGCAGGTAGAGCGATGCCAGCATCGAATCGGCTACGGTGAATGTGTAGGGCGGGAAGATGAACTTGTTGGTCCATCCGTCGAAAGCCTTCAGTTCGCCCGAGGTCGTTACCGACGACTCGATGGCGCGCATCACCGATGTGTCCACCGCACAGACGTGATACTTGGAATCGCGGGCCTTGTTGACATGTTCCACCACTTCTTCGGTGATGAGAATCTGCTCGGAGTCCATCTTGTGCTTCGTCAAATCCTCCACCTCGATTTTGCGGTAGTTGCCCTGATTGGTCCATACAGTCACGAACTGCGTGTCAATGCCCTTGATTTTGAGGCGCATCATGAGTTCGCGGCTGAAATGGAGCGCCGCGGGAGGAGCCACCACACCGCCTTCCACACGTGCGAAGATGGTCTGATAACGCTCCCTGTCGGTGAACGGATGATCCTCGTCAATGGGTTCGTCCACCACATTGCGGCGGTCCTTGATGACATTGGGAATGGGTGTCTCTCCGAATCCGTAGAGTGTGCGGATGAATTCGTCGTGACTGCCGTCGAAGAGGAATCGGAGGGTGCGGCCTCGCGATGTAGTGTTGTCAATCACCTCGGCTACCAGACTTTCGTCGTCGCCGAAATAGAGTTTGTTGCCGATGCGGATCTTGCGGGCAGGATCGACCAGCACATCCCACAGGCGGATGTCGGGATTGAGTTCGCGAAGCAGGAACACCTCGATGCGTGCGCCGGTCTTTTCCTTGCTGCCGTATAGACGGGCCGGGAAAATCCTGGTGTCGTTGAGCAGCAGAACGTCGTCCTCGTCGAAAAAGTTCAGCAAGTCCTTGAAAAGGCAGTGCTCGATGCGTTCGCTTTTCTTGTGAACCACCATCATTCGGCACTGGTCACGTTCTTCGGTGGGGAAAAGTGCAATGCGATCCTCGGGCAGTTTGAATTTGAACTGCGAGAGTTTCATGTGTTCCTGATCGGAAAACATACCCATTGTCTTGATCATAATCTTTCTATTTTTGTATGATTAAATCTTTGTATTCTTCGGGGATGGGTGCCAGCGGGATTCGCCCGACCCACTCTTCGATGTCGGCGGCTTTCACGCACTTGTCCAGCGTAATGTCGCCCACGCGTGTGCGACGCAGGCCTATCAAGTAGGCACCGCTTCCGAGGGCTTCGCCGATGTCGCGGGCAAGGGCGCGGATGTAGGTTCCCTTGCTGCAGACCACGCGGATGGTGATGTCGGGCAG
>CAJOOX010000198.1 GCA_905236195.1 uncultured Bacteroidales bacterium | reverse complement strand
TCAAAGAACTTGTGCCGATAGCCCTCTTTTTGCTATCGGGACTTTATATTCTGCACCCATTAGAGGGTGTGGGAAACTTTAGTTATTGAATATATAATGACAAACCCGAACTTGGAAGTTCGTTTGCACGCCTGCATCCAAAAGACGGCGGTAAGAACAGTTCCGACTGCCAAATATCCACCCAATGGCCCGGGATTGTAGAAAGAGCCTGTGAAGCGAAAAACAGAATGATTGGCCGGAATCAGATGGTTTATTTGAAAGTCGTTTCAAATTGCAAACTCAAATTTGCAAGCTATACTATTTCAGAACTTTTTTCCGCTATTTTGCAAAAAAGTTCTGTTTCTTTTGCATATTTCTCCCATAAAATACGTATCTTTGGACTGCTGAAAGAAAAAAAATCTGCCTACTGCACTTTGCATTTCGCTCTTTTCTGTCAGCAGGATTGAATGATAAAAACAATTTAAAAATTTCAAATAATGGCTTATTTAACGAATGACAAATTGGTGATCGTCGGCGCAGCCGGCATGATTGGTTCGAATATGGCTCAGACAGCCCTCACGATGAAGCTCACTCCCAACATCTGCCTCTACGACGTTTATGCACCCGGTTTGGAAGGTGTAGCCGAGGAGATGCGTCACTGCGGCTTCGAAGACGCTAACATCACCGCTACGGTCAACGTAGAGGAAGCTTTCCGCGATGCTAAATACATCATCTCGTCGGGCGGCGCTCCCCGCAAGGCAGGCATGACGCGTGAGGACCTCCTCAAGGGCAACTGCCAGATTGCCCGTGAACTGGGCGAGAACATCCAGAAGTACTGCCCCAATGTGAAGCATGTTGTCATCATCTTCAACCCCGCTGACCTCACCGGTCTCGTTACAATCCTTTATTCCGGCCTTAAGCCCGGTCAGGTAACCACCCTCGCTGCCCTCGACTCCACCCGTCTGCAGAGCGCGCTGGCCAAGAAGTTCAACGTCCCGCAGTCCAGCATCAAGGGATGCCGCACCTATGGCGGTCACGGCGAACAGATGGCTGTATTCGGTTCGCAGGTCGATGTGAACGGCCGCAAGCTGTCCGACCTCATCGGAACGCCCGAGTTCACCGAACAGGAATGGGCCGATATGCGTCAGGCTGTCAACAAAGGCGGTGCTAAGATTATCGAACTCCGCGGACGTTCTTCTTTCCAAAGCCCCTCCTACTGCTCGGTCGAAATGATTCGTGCCGTCATGGGCGGTGACGCTTTCCGCTGGCCTGCCGGAACCTATGTCAACACCGGCAAATACAACCACATCATGATGGCCATGAACACCGTCATGGACGAGAACGGCTGCCGCTATGAGGAGCCTACGGGAACACCCGAGGAAATCGCAGCGCTCGACGCTTCCTACGACCACCTCTGCAAGATGCGCGACGAGCTCGTAACTCTCGGCATCGTTCCTCCCACGTCTGAGTGGAACAAGATTAACCCCAACCTCTGATTCAGAGGCCGGTTACGGATAAATCAAGCGTGCGCTTGCCGGCAAGGGTAAAGCGCACGCTTTTTCTATAACACCTCATTCTACAAACTCTTAAAATGATGAAAAAACCGATTCTCGCTGCCGTCATTGCCCTGGCCGTCGCACTCCTCGCTTTCCTGGCATGGAAAATCTGGGACCAGAGCCGCACCATCGACATCATGTCGGCAACCTTCCAAATGGAGAAGGAGGAGATGCTCGACGAATACTCCGACCTCGCCATCCAGTATGAAGGCTATAAACTCAACGTCAACAACGACTCGCTCGAACAGAAACTCGAAGACCAGCGCATCAAAATCCAGCGTCTCGTCGATGAACTCAAGCAGACCAAAGCCGACGATGCCCGCAAGATAGCCGCCCTCAAGAAGGAACTCAAAACCGTGCGCGAAGCGCTCCGGTACTATGTGGCCCAGGTCGATTCGCTCAATAAGATCAACCAGGCCCTCGTGGCCGAAAATTCCGAGGTGAAAGCCCAGATCCAACAGGTACAGACCACCAACCGCCAGATTCGCGAACAGAACCAGCAGCTCACCGAACAGGTCTCCCTGGCGGCCCAGCTCACCGTGTCCGGCATGCGCGCCACAGCCGTTACCCGTAAGTCCAAAGCCACCGACAGCCTCAAGAAGACCGAGGCCTTCCAGATTGACTTCACCATCAATGCCAACGTAACGGCAGAGATTGGCTCCAAGGACATCTACTGCTGCATCATCAAACCTAACGGCGACCTGCTCGTCAACGACCGCAGCGGCAAGTTCTCGCTCGACGGCTCAATGATTTCCTACTCCATGAAGAAAACCATTGAGTTCGGCGGACAGGAAACACCCGTCACCCTCTATTGGAACCGCAACGAGGCTCTCTCGCCCGGCAACTTCGAGTTCCACGTCTATGCCGACGGCTCCGAGATAGCTTCCACCACACTCTCCATGAAGAAATGACATCGCCTGTCACCACCGTCCGGAAAGTCTGGAACTTCCTCTCCCACGACCTGTGGCATCTCACCCCCGACGACCTGCGGGGCATTTGGCGCATTCCCGTCAATATCCTCAAGGCACTCATCCTGAGTGTCAAGTTTTTCGTGCGCGACAACATGAGTGAGAAAGCATCGGCCCTCACCTATTACACCCTCTTTGCCATCGTGCCCCTCATGGCGCTCCTGCTCGCCATCGGCAAGGGGTTCAATTTTCAGGAGGTACTCCAGCAGAATGTACGCGACTACTTCCCCATGCAGCAGGACCTCGTGGACGAGATTTTCGGATTTGCCAACAGCTACCTCCAGACCACCCGCACCGGACTGATCATGGGCATCGGTATCGTGATGCTCCTCTGGGTGCTGATATCGATGATTGGCAATATCGAGAATGTGCTCAACGGCATCTGGCAGCAGAAAAAGAGCCGTTCCGCGCTTCGCAAAATCACCGACTACATCGCCATCATCCTCACCATTCCGCTCCTCATCATCCTCTCCAGCGGTACGCAGATCTTCATCCAGGGCTTCCTGCGGCAGGGCGATGAGTCGTTACAGTTTATCTCCGACGGCCTGGTCACCGCCATCCAATGGACCCCTTGGGTGGTCACAATCCTCCTCTTCACGGCTGTCTATATGGTCATCCCCAACACCAAGGTGCAGTTCGTCAATGCACTGATAGCCGGCGCCATTGCAGGCATCGGCTTCCAGGTATTCCAGATGCTTTACATCAACGGCCAGATATGGGTGTCGCGCTACAATGCCATCTACGGTTCGTTCGCGGCCGTTCCCCTGCTGCTGCTTTGGATTCAGATGTCGTGGACCATCTGTCTCTACGGCGCCGAATTGTGCTATGCAGCCCAGAACATCCGCAACTACGACTACGAGAGCGACGTGCAGAACATCTCGCGCCGATATGCCGACTTCGTGACCATCCTCATTGCCGCCAAGATTTATGCGTCCTTCCGGAACTCGGCCACAACAGCCGACAGGAGCGACGATGCCCTGCTCACCACCGAGAATATCGGCAACCAGCTGCACCTCCCCTCCCGACTCGCCCAGATGTGTATCTCAACGCTGGCCGACAGCCACATCATCTGCGAGGCCCTCAATGCCGAACATCCTGACGTCCACGAATGGATGCCCCGCAAGGACGTTTCGTCCTACACCATCGGAGACTTGCTCCGCGACATCGACGAGAACGGCATCGAACGCTTCAACTACGGCTATGAAAAAACATTCCCTCAGGAATGGAAAACCCTCCTGCAGATGCGCGACGCCCATTACGAGGCCGGCGCCAACGCCCGTCTCTGCGACGTACAGCTCCATGTGCAGGAACTCCGCGACGAGACCGACAAAGGTCAGATTAGTTGAGAGTCCCCACCCATAACCCCCATTAACCCCTCCTGTCTTGAATTATTTCCCCGTCTCCGACTCCCTGCTTCAGGAAATCCTCTCCACCGCGCTCTCGACGGGAGGTTCCTACAGCGACATCTATTTTGAACACAGCCTCGTAGGCTCATTGGTGACCCAGAACGAAAACGTCAACCGGGCCGTCCTCAACGAAGACTACGGAGCAGGCATTCGCGTGGTTGACGGCGACCGCACCGGATATGCCTACACTGAAGTTCTCTCCCCCGAACAGCTGCGCCAGGCCGCCCGTACGGCAGCCGCCATCTGCTCCGGAGGTGCCGCTGTTCAGTCCGCGCCCGTCGGATCGGCTGCCACAGTCCCTGCGTCAACCTTCTACGGCGCCCGCCTCCCCTGGTCGCAGGTCGACCCCTCCGACACGCTCATCCCTTGGATGAAAACGCTGCGCGAAAAAACACTCGAACGCGAGCCGCGAATCACGACGCTGCAGATTTCCATATCGTGGCGAACCCAGCGCATTGCCCTGGTCAACAGCCTCGGAGACTGTATGGAAGAAGAACGGCCTATGGCGGCCGTCTCCGTCAATGCCGTCATCCGCGAAGG
>CAJOOX010000197.1 GCA_905236195.1 uncultured Bacteroidales bacterium | reverse complement strand
TGCAGACGCTGCCTTCGTCTCCCAGAATATAGCCCAGCGACGATGCCGAACGCATCTCTCTCGTAGCGCCGTCATAGCGGCAGGCAATAGCACCCGTGCCCACAATGCAGGCCAGGCCTCTCCCGCGTCCGTAGAGTGCACGTGCGGCTCCCAGAAGGTCGGAGTACACCTCCACGTCAATCTTGCTCTCAAAGAACCTGTGAAGGGCTTCCTGCATATAGGGAATACGCTCGCCTGCACAGCCCGAGCCATAGAAATAAACCGCGTCTACATCCGAATGCTCCCCTGCATGCATCATGACGAGTTCAACGCTTTGGGCTATCACTTCGGGTGTGGCATACATGGGGTTCAAGCCCTGTGTACGGTGCCGCAAATACTCTTTGCGTCCATCCGTGATGACCCAGTCGGTCTTGGTCGAACCGCTGTCGGCTATCAATATCTTCATGTTCTTATATTTCTTTTCATTCTTCCGGAGATCACTTTCCGGACTTTACTTTCACCTTGATCTTTTTCCCCTTCGACTCGTTGCCGAAACGGTCCAGCACACTGACCACATAGGTAAACTTCCTGCTGTCGCCGAAATCAGAGTCGGTAACGGAGGTCTCAGCCGTCTGGCAAAACAGGTGCGACAGGTTGTCGGTTTTCACACTTGTGCCTTTGGGGAATTTATATACCAGGTAGGTTACCGGGTATTTGTGATCTGCAGCCTCCCAGCTGAGCCGGATGCCCCTGTCGGAGACTTCGGCTTCCAGATCCTCAACCTTGTCGGGTTGTTCGTCGGACACGGTTGTGAATGACGGAGTCAGAGCAGGGATTTGATAGACGTTTTCCCTCAGGAAGTCTGCCACATGGAACACATTGTCTTCAATCTGATAGCCATACCAGAAACATTCCCCGTCCACCTGATCTGACTCGCGGCACAGTTGCATCTTGGCCATGAAATGGGTATGCGAAGCACGCAGGTCCGGAACGGGGTTGGCGTTCTTGGCTCCGTCGAGCGACCTTTCTATCGAGATGCCGACATAAAGGCAGCAGCTTGCCGGTATGTTGTCATTCCACCATTTGACCAGCGTTGTGTAGTCTGCCTGTTTGTGTCCTATCTCCCAGTAGAGCTGGGGCAGGATATAATCAATCCACCCGGATTGAGCCCATCGCAGCACGTCGGCATACAGGTCGTCGTAACATTGCAGACCGTTGGTCGCTGAACCTCCTGCCCATGTCGCCTTGTTCCGGTAGATGCCGAACGGCGAGATACCGAACCTGACCCACGGCTTCAGTTTCTGAATGTCCTGATGAATGTATTTGATAAGAATATCCACATTCCGGCGTCGGAAGTTACCCAGGGCGTCCTTGTCGCCGATGTCGATATTCATCTGGGGCGCATAGGTCCGGAACTCTGTATTGTCGTTGAACTTTTCCCCGCCCTCGGGATAGGGGTAGAAATAGTCGTCCATGTGGATGGCATCAATATCATAGCGGCTGACAATATCTCTGACGATGGTACGGATGTAGGCCCGAGATTCGGGTTTGCCGGGGTTCAGGTACCATTTTCCGGCATACTGCACAAACCAGTCGGGATGCGCCTTATAGAGCGGATGTGCAATGCCCCTCCCCTTGGATGCCCCCATACGATAGGGATTGATCCAGGCATGGAATTCGATATGATGCTGATGACAGAGGTCGATGAGGAAGGCCATCGGGTCCCACGCATCAGCGGGTACCTTTCCCTGCATGCCGGTCAGGAAACGCGACCAGGGTTCTATCTCGCTCCGGTAGAAAGCATCGCCTTCGGGACGCACCTGAAAGATGACAGCATTGAATCCGTCAGCCTTCAGCTGTTCTATCAGTCGGGTAAGATATTCCTGATTCTGGGCGGTGTTCCGCTTCATGTAGCGTTCCTGGAAGACCGTTTGAAGCCACACTCCACGGAATTCTCTTTTCGCGGTAATATGCGTCGCCTCATTGTCGCTTTTCCGACGATTCCACCACCAGGTCCAGGCATTTGCCTCTGTAACGGACAGGGCCAGCAGAAGCAGCGCTGTCAGGAGTTTGGGATATCTGAACATGCTTTATTGTCTTGTTTCTGATTGATTTATGCGAATTCTGAAAGTTCGAGCCAGCGCATCTCTTTCCCGTCGATTTCTTCAATGAGGGCAGTCATCCGGATGCCGGCTTTCTGCAGTGCGTCGGGAGATAATGATCCGGAACTCATCTGCGCCTCTAGTTCAGCTTTCTCCCGCTCCAGTCGGGGCAGTTCTTTTTCGAGGGACTCGAATTCCTGCCGCTCTTTGAACGACAGTTTTCTGGCCTTCTCTGTTTTGGGCTTCTGTGCAGTGGGCCGGTTGGTCTGGGCCCCGGCTGCCGGCCCGTTCTTTTCGGCTTCCCGGCTTTCAGCTTCCTTGAGTTCGCGCCACTCGCGATAGTCGGTATAATTGCCGGGATAGTCCTGTATTTCCCCGTTTCCGTGAAACACGAAAAGGTGGTCCACCACTTTGTCCATGAAATAACGGTCGTGGCTCACGACGATGACGCATCCCCCGAAATCCTGCAGATATTGCTCCAGCACATTCAGCGTGAGGATATCGAGATCGTTGGTGGGCTCGTCCAGCACCAGGAAGTTGGGCGAACGCATCAGGATTGTGCAGAGATACAGTCTGCGTTTCTCGCCGCCCGACAGCTTATATACATAACTGTACTGCTTCTCCGGGCTGAAAAGGAACTGTTGCAGGAATGCCGTTGCGGCCATTTTGGTACCATCCGAGAGAATCACGTAGTCGGCAATGTCTCTTACGATGTCGATGACCTTCTTGGATTCGTCGAACTGCAGTCCGTCCTGGCTGTAGTAACCGAAGCGGACGGTTTCGCCTACGTCGATATGTCCCTTGTCGGGCTGATCGAGTCCGAGCAGGAGTTTGAGAAACGTGGATTTGCCCGTGCCGTTCGGACCTGCAATTCCCAATTTCTCATAACGGGCGAATTCGTAGTGAAAATCTTTCAGAATGACTCTGTCGCCGAAGGCCTTGTAAACGCCATGGGCATTGAAGATCTTCGAGCCGATATAACTTGACCGCATCGACAGACGCATCTGCTGCTGGTCATGTCGGGCCTTGGCCCGCTGTTCGAGTTCATAGAATGCCTCAATACGGCTACGGCTTTTGTGTCCGCGGGCCTGCGGCTGGCGTCGCATCCAGTCCAGTTCCTTTCGCAACAGGTTGTTGGCATGGTCCACGGCTGCTGCCTGAGCGTTCAGCCGTTCCTGCCGTTTCTCGAGATAATAGGCATAATTGCCCTTATAGGTGTAAAGGTTCCGGTTGTCCAGTTCGACAATACGGTTGCAGACCCTGTCCAGGAAATAACGGTCGTGGGTCACCATCAGCAGTGTCATCCTGCGGTGGTTGAGGTAATCCTCCAGCCACTCCACCATCTCGAGATCCAGGTGGTTGGTGGGTTCGTCCAAAATCAGAAACTGCGGGTCGTCCAGCAACACGTGCGCCAAAGCCAGCCGTTTCCGTTGTCCGCCGCTGAGCTGGGCCACAGGCTGGTCCATATCGGTGATTCTCAGTTTGGTGAGAATCCTGACCAGTTCGGGGCCTTTCTCCTTGCAAACATCCCCCACGGTCACACCGTCCGGGAATTTGGGATCCTGCGGAAGATAGTCCGTCTTGAGGTCGTTTTTCCATACGATACTGCCCTCGTCCTTGCCTTCTTCTCCCGCAATAATCGACAACAGGGTCGATTTCCCAGTGCCGTTTTTGGCAATGAGACCGATCCTGTCGCCTTCGTTGATACCTAAGGATATTTTTTCGAAAAGGACCAAGTCGCCGAACGACTTGGTCAATCCTTCTATCTGTAAAAAACTTACTGCCATTAAGCCAGTTTGCGCGAGCCGTCGCCAATCACAACGTCGTAAACCTTGGGCACACGACCGTATTTCTCAGCGTATTTCTTTTTAGCATCGTCGATAAACTGTGCGTAGAGGTCTTCTTTCACGAGGTTGATTGTGCAGCCTCCAAAGCCGCCGCCCATGATTCGCGAACCGGTCACTCCGTTGGCCTTGGCGATTTCGTTGAGGAAATCGAGTTCTTCACAACTTACTTCATATTCCTTCGAAAGACCCTCGTGGGTAGCATACATCAGCCGGCCTGCCTCCTCATAGTCACCCTTGGTGAGTGCGTCCGAGAATGCGAGAACGCGGTCTGCCTCGCCGAGCACGAAATGCGCACGCTTGTAATCCTCTTCGCTCACATCTTCTTTCACTGCTGCCAGATCGTCCCAGTTGGCATCGCGCAGCGTCTCGAACTTACGTCCGGGGAACTTGGCGGCCAAGGCTGCCACTACATTTTCGCAGCTCTTGCGGCGGTCGTTGTAGGCGCTGCTGGCCAGTTCGTGCTTCACGGCGCTGTCGAGCAGCACCAGCTTGTATCCCTTGGGATCGAAGGGGAAATATTCGAATTCACGGCTGCGGCAGTCCAGACGCATCACATATCCGCTTTTTCCGAACACGCTGGCGAACTGATCCATGATACCGCAGTTCACTCCCACGTAGTTGTGTTCAGTAGCCTGACCGGCAAGCACCATGTTCCACGGGGTCACCTTGTTGTCGCCGAACAGATCGTTCAGACCGAAGGCGAAACAGCTCTCCATTGCGGCCGAAGAACTCATGCCTGCTCCCTGGGGGACATCTCCGGCAAACGCAATGTTAAATCCCTTGACAGGAACTCCGAGTTTCCACATCTCCTTGCAGATTCCATAGATGTACCGTGCCCACGAAGCCTGGGGCTTCTGATCACTCAGACGGAAGTCCAAACGGTCCTTGAGGTCAATGGAATAAGCACGGATGGTATCAGGCGTTCCGTTGATTCGCATTTCTGCAATGATACCTTTATCTACGGCTCCCGGGAATACATAACCGCCATTATAATCGGTATGCTCTCCGATAAGGTTTATACGACCGGGAGATGCATAAACACTTCCAGTTTTACCGTCGAAATGTTTAATAAAGCGACTTCTAACAAATTCGATGTCCATACGCATTTAAAATTTAAAAGGTTTATATAGGGAAATTAAATGTTATAAATTTACCAGGTATTATATTGTCTGCCCGAAAACATCAAAGTCCTCGTCACTGGAATCCAGCGACAAGGACTTTGTGGAGTTACTTTTTCTCCAAGTACTCTGCTACCTTTGCAGCACGTTCCTGCTGCAATTTAGTGGGCTTGTTGAAGGGCGAGTGGAATCCGAAGACTTTTTTGCGCTTCTTTTCTGATTTTGCCATAGTTTTGAGAAATGTTAAATGTTAATATTTTTTTTAGAGAATTTGTTTCTTTAACGTACGCCGAACCGGTAGACGGTGGTCTGTGTGTAGGTCTCACCCGGACGCAGCGTCGTCGATTCAAACTGCGGCTTGTTGGGCGAATCCGGATGATGCTGTGCCTCGAAACAGATGGCCGAACGCCGGGGATAGGTGCAGCCGTGCTGACCCTCAAATCCCGACAGCCAGTTGCCGGTGTAAAGCTGTATGCCGGGCTCCGTGGTGTAAACCGTCAGTGTTCTGCCCGAAACGGGTTCCTCGCAGATGGCGGCCAGCGTGAGTTCGCCTTCCTTCGATTTGTTCAGACAGAAGGAGTGGTCGTATCCGGCTCCGTTCTTGGTCTGTTCGCAATCGGCATCGATACGGTCCCCCACACGGGTTGGCTTTCTGAAATCGAAAGGTGTTCCCTCCACGGGGGCTTTCTCGCCGAAAGGAATCGAAACCCCGTCAATCGGACAATAGCGGTCGGCATTGATATACAGGATGTTATCCTCCACCGAGGATGTCACTTTCTGAATACCGGCCAGATTGAAGAAAGCATGATTCGTAAGGTTGCAGACTGTCGTTTTGCTGGTAGTAGCCTTATAGTCGATCCTGAACTCATTGTCGTCGGTCAGACAGTAGGTCATCTCCACTTTCAGTTCTCCGGGGAATCCCTCCTCGCCGTCGGCCGATGTATAGCGGAGCACCAGTGTCTGGGCATCCGTCTGTTCGCCCTCCCACATTCTGGCATGAAAGCCTTTGCCTCCGTGCAGACAGTTGGGAGCCTGACTCATCGTCACCTTGTATTCCTGTCCGTCCAGCACGAAACGGGCGCCGGCGATACGGTTGCCGTAGCGACCGATGGTTGCTCCCAGGAACGGCTCCGGACCGTTCACCACGCTCCCGATGTCTTCCATCCCCAGCACGACATTCGCCCACCGGCCTTTGCGGTCGGGCATCATGATAGACGGTACAATGCCGCCATAGTTGGTGACACACATCTCAGCTCCCTGTTTGTTCGTCAGAACACACAGGTGCGTCTGCTTGCCGTCGACGACACTTTCGAAACGTTTCGGATCCAGCCCTGAGAGCGTGAGCCCGGTTTTGTTGTCTGTCATACCTTCTAAAATACCGTTTATGGCTGCAAAGATAGCATAATTTTTGCAAACTTCCAAATTTTCCCCTCTTTTTTTTACTTTTTAATGAAAAATTACCCTTCTTTCTTGTTTAGCTCAGAAAAAATCACTATCTTTGTACCGAATTAATATACAATTTAGAAATGAAAGCTTATGTTTTTCCGGGACAAGGATCCCAATTCGTAGGCATGGGCAAAGACCTCTACGAACAGAATGAAGAAGCCAAGGCTCTCTTCGAAAAAGCAAATGATATTCTCGGCTTCCGTATCACGGACCTCATGTTCAACGGCACGGAGGAGGATCTCCGTCAGACCAAGGTGACCCAGCCTGCTGTGTTCCTCTGTTCTGTCATCCCAGCTTTGGTCAATCCCGATGTGAAGCCCGACATGACGGCCGGACACTCGCTGGGTGAATTCTCCGCTCTCGTGGTTGCCGGCGCACTCAGTTTTGAGGACGGAGTCAAACTCGTTTCCCAGCGTGCCCAGGCCATGCAGAAGGCTTGTGAAATCAATCCTTCCACCATGGCTGCCATCATCGGCCTTCCCGACGAGAAGGTAGAAGAGCTCTGTGCTCAGGTCACGGAGGGTGTCGTCGTACCCGCCAACTACAACTGTCCCGGCCAGATTGTTATCTCGGGCGAGAACGAGGCCATTCAGGCCGCCTGTGCCAAGATGACGGAAGCCGGAGCCAAGCGAGCCCTCCCCCTCAAGGTCGGCGGCGCTTTCCACTCGCCCCTCATGGAGCCTGCCCGCGCCGAACTCGCCCAGGCCATCGAGAAGACCGAGATCCATGCACCAAAGTGCCCCGTCTACCAGAATGTGGACGCCATGCCCCACACCGATCCCGCTGAGATCAAGCAGAACCTCGTGGCTCAGCTCACCGCACCCGTGCGATGGACCAAGAGCGTCCAGAACATGGTGGCCGATGGTGCCGACACATTCATCGAATGCGGTCCCGGTGCTGTGCTCCAGGGCATGATCAAACGTATTTCCAAGGAAGTTAACGCTCAATCGCTCGCCTGATGACCTCCCAGATTCTCGACGATACGGATCTCCGGATTCTGCGCGCTTTGCAGGAAAACTGCCGCCTCACCAACAAAGAACTGGCTGCACGCATCAATCTGTCGATGACACCCACCTTCGAACGTATGAAACGACTCGAAGCCCAGGGTTTCATCCGCAACTATGTGGCCGTACTCGATGCCGAAAAGCTCGAACGCGGGTTCGTGGTTTATTGCAACGTGTCGATGAAGCAGATCAACTCACGGATTGCCGAGGATTTCTTCAGGAACGTCAACGAATGGAAAGAGGTCTCCGAGTGCTATAACGTGAGCGGAGATTTCGACTATATGCTCAAGATTTATGTACAGTCGATGAAAAAGTATCAGGAGTTCGTCATCAACAAGATCGGCGCCCTCGACTACATTTCCCGTATCTGGAGCGTTTTCGTCATGGACACGTTGAAACTCACTTACGGCATTCCCGTATGAGATATTTCCTCTTTCTTGCCTACGATGGCTCAGCCTATCACGGCTGGCAGTTTCAGCCCAACGCTGTCTCCGTCCAGGAAACCATCCAAAAGAGTCTCTCGCTGTTGCTGCAGCGGGAGACTCCTATTGTTGGAGCCGGGCGCACCGACACCGGGGTTCATGCCCGCCACATGGCCGCTCATTTTGACACCGATACAACCCTCGACGGAAATCAGCTGAAGAACCTCACCCACCGCCTCAACCTCGTTCTTCCGCCCGATATCGCCATCCACTGCATCCGGCCTGTCACGCCTGAGGCCCACGCCCGATTCTCTGCCCTATCGCGCACCTATAAATATTACGTGCATACGGCCAAGGATCCCTTTGTGAGGGCTTACAGCGACCGCGAATACTGGCACCTGGATCTGGATCTCATGAACGAAGCGGCCGCACGGCTGTTCGATTTCTCGGATTTCACCTCGTTTGCCAAACTCCACACCGACACGAAAACCAATATCTGTCGTATCATGCAGGCCCGGTGGGAAGAAACCTCCCCCGGCGAATATGTCTTCACCATCCAGGCCGACCGTTTCCTCCGCAACATGGTGCGCGCCATCGTCGGAACCATGTTCATGGTGGGCCGCGGCAAACTCTCCGTACCTGAATTCTGCGCCACCATCCAACGCCATGACCGCTGTGCCGCAGGCGACTCCGCCCCAGCCTGCGCCCTTTTCCTCGAAAACGTAGAATATCCCGACTCCATATTCCTATAGAGCCGGAATTGATTTTCAAAACACGCCCTTGCAGTCATACCGGAACAGCAGCGTCTCCCCCGCCTCCGCGAACGACACCCAGTTATCGGGTCACCTGCATAACCGCGTGGATTAGCCGAAAATCTTGGCCAGTCTGAAGATGAAGAATTTCTTGTCAATGACACCTCTTAACTGAGCCCTGAAGTCCTTGATTTTGGCATTGAGCGATTCTGCCGATGCATTGGT
>CAJOOX010000196.1 GCA_905236195.1 uncultured Bacteroidales bacterium | reverse complement strand
CCTCGAGTCGCTGAACGATGTGAAGGTGGTGGAGAAGGACGACACAGCGTCGGCCGCCCGCGACATACGCGACAACCAGCTGCTGGGCCACGCCGCCATCTGCAGCGAATATGCCGCCACGCTCTACGGTCTGGATATCCTGGCCCGCGGCATCGAGACCAACAAGAAGAACTTCACGCGCTTTCTCATTCTGCACGACCGTTATGAAGGAGAGGAAGTGGCACGCAGCAAGGTCAACAAGGCTTCGATTGACTTCAGCGTTCACCACAAGCAAGGGTCGCTTTCGAAAGTGCTGACTATACTGAGTTTCTATGGCATCAACCTCACCAAAATCCAGTCGATGCCCATCATCGGCAGGGAGTGGGAATACCGTTTCTTTGTGGATCTGACTTTCGAGGACTATATTGTCTATCGGCAGGCGCTCGAAGCCATCCGTCCCTTCACAAGTGAATTTCAGGTGTTGGGCGAATACTGCGAAAGTACGCAGTCGCACGACGCCGTAGCCCCCAAGAAAATATAATATATAATAAGGTATAATGAAAACAATCAGTCCAGCTAACCGTATTTCGAACGTAGAGGAATACTACTTCTCACGCAAACTCAAAGAGGTGGCCCGCATGAATGCCGACGGCGGCAAACCCGTGATCAATCTCGGTATCGGCGGTCCCGACTTCCAGCCCTCGCATGCCACCATCCTGTCGCTCATCGAGGATGTGATGCATGCCGATGCCCATTCCTATCAGTCGTATGTGGGACTGCCCGAACTGCGTCAGGCCTGGAGTGCATTCTACCAGCGCTGGTACGGGGTGGAGCTGGATCCAAAGCGTGAGGTGTTGCCCCTCATCGGGTCGAAGGAAGGCATCATGCACGTCTCGATGGCGTTCCTGAATCCCGGCGACAAGGTGCTGGTGCCCGACCCGGGCTATCCGACCTACACCTCGGTGAGCAAACTCGTGGGTGCGGAAATCATCAAATACGATCTCAAGTATGAGAACGACTGGGAACCCGACTTCGAAGCCCTGGAGCAAACACCCGGCATCGATGATGTGAAAATCATGTGGGTCAACTATCCCCACATGCCCACCGGCAAGAAAGCGTCGCTGGATCTGCTCGCCCGGATTGTGGATTTCGCCCGTCGCCACAACATCGTGGTCATCAACGACAATCCCTACAGTTTCATCCTGAACCAGAAGCCGCTGTCGATTCTGCAGGTGCCCGGTGCCATGGAGGTCTGTCTGGAGTTCAACTCCATGTCGAAGACCCACAGCATGGCCGGATGGCGTCAGGCCGTAGTGATGGGTAATCCGCAGTTTATCGAATGGATTCTGCGCGTTAAGTCGAATGTCGATAGCGGTATGTTCCGTCCCGTGATGAAGGCCGCTATCGCAGCCCTGAACAATCCGGAGTCCTACTACGACCATCAGAACGAGGCCTACCAGGTGCGCCGCATAGCAGCCGAACAGCTGATGAACCATCTGGAATGCAAGTTCGACCCCAAACAGAGCGGCCTCTTCCTGTGGGGCAGGATTCCCGACCGCTACGAGAACTGCGAAGCTCTGACGGAACCCATCCTGCAGAAGGCCAGAGTGTTCCTGACGCCCGGATTTATTTTCGGCAAGAACGGCGAACGCTTTGTCAGAATCTCGCTCTGCGCCCCCTTCGAGAAGATGCAGGAAGCCCTGTTGAGGATTCAGGCAGCGGGACTATAGGATAGCTATAGAAGCTATAGAAAAGCGGTAATTCCAATATTAAATATAAAATAAACAAATATAAAATTTTAACTGTTATGGAAATGAAATTCGAATCCATTCTGCTGCCCGGCATCGAGGCCAAGCGTCCGCTGGTGATTGCCGGTCCGTGCAGCGCTGAGAGTGAAGAACAGGTGATGACAACGGGCAAGGCCCTTGCCAAACAGGGTGTCAAAATCTACAGAGCCGGTATCTGGAAACCGCGCACCAAACCGGGCGGCTTCGAGGGCGTAGGCGTAATCGGTCTGCCCTGGCTGCAGCGTCTCAAGAGCGAAACCGGCATGTACACCGCCGTGGAAGTGGCCACCAAAGCCCATGTGGATGCAGCCCTCGCTTTCGGCGTGGATATTCTCTGGATAGGTGCCCGCACGTGTGCCAATCCCTTCGCCATGCAGGAGATTGCCGATGCCCTCAAAGGCAAGGATGTGCCTGTGCTCATCAAGAACCCCGTGAACCCGGATCTGGAACTGTGGATCGGAGGTATCGAGCGTATCTACAATGCGGGAATCCACAGAATCGGTGCCATCCACCGCGGATTCTCAAGCTACGACAAAAAGATCTACCGGAACCTGCCGCAGTGGCACATCCCGATTGAGTTGCGTCGCCGTTTCCCCGATATCTGTCTGATTTGCGACCCCTCGCACATCGGAGGCAAGCGCGAACTCATTGCCCCGCTTTCACAGCAGGCCATGGACCTGGGTTTCGACGGTCTGATTATTGAGTCGCACTGCGATCCCGACAATGCCTGGAGCGATGCCAAGCAGCAGATTACTCCCGAGACCCTGCAGATTATCCTCAATACGCTGGTGGTGCGTGACCAGAAAGTCTCGACGGAATCCCTGTCGTCGCTCCGCAACCAGATTGACGAAATCGACGACGAAATCCTGGAAATCTTTGCCAAGCGTATGCGTGTGTCGCGTGAGATTGCCGCCTACAAGAAGGAACACGACATGCAGGTGCTCCAGACAGGACGCTACGACGAGATTCTCACGAAGCGCAGTCAGGAAGGCAAGGAAATGGGACTGGATGAAGAATTCGTGAAGACCGTGTTCGAGGCCATTCACTCAGAATCCGTACGTCAGCAGGTGGAATTTATCAACCGTAAGTGATGAGAATACTGATTTTAGGTGCCGGCAAGATGGGCCTCTTCATGAGCGATGCGCTCTGCATGGATCATGAGGTGGCTCTCTATGACACCAATCCCAACCGCCTGCGTTTCGGTTTCAAGACCCTGAGATTCTCCTCGTTGGACGAGGTGCGGGACTTCAATCCCGAGATGGTCATCAACGCTGTGACCGTCAAATTCACACTGGAGGCGTTCCGTACGATACTGGATTATGTGAGTCCCACATGTATGCTGTCCGACATCGCGTCGGTCAAGACCGGTCTGCCCGAGTTCTACCGGGAGGCCGGCCACCCCTTCGTCTCGACCCATCCGATGTTCGGTCCCACGTTTGCCAACCTGTCGGACCTGTCGCGCAACTTCGCCATCATCATCGGCGAGAGCGATGCCTTCGGTAAGGCATTCTTCTACAACCTCTATCGGGGTCTGCAGCTGAACATCTACGAATACACGTTTGCCGAACATGACGAGACCATCGCCTATTCGCTGACGACGCCTTTCGTCTCGACACTGGCTTTCATGGGTGTGATGAAACCGCAGGATGCCCCCGGTACGACGTTCAAGAAACACATCGACATCGCGCGCGGCCTCCTCTCCGAGGACGATTACCTCCTCACCGAGATTCTGTTCAATCCCCACTCGTCGGCACAGATAGAGCGCATCTGCGACAAGCTGGAACACCTGGCCGAACTCATCCGCAACCACGACGCGGAGGGGCTTCTGGACTATATCAACGAGTGCCGCAAGACCATCGCCCGGCAGCACTGACACCTAACCGAGCCTTCCCTGGCAAGGTTCGGGAACTTCTGTTCCGGAAGAGTGAATTTTTGTCCCGTTTTGTGCAAAAGGCTGAAAAAACGGGACAAATCTTCATTTTTT
>CAJOOX010000195.1 GCA_905236195.1 uncultured Bacteroidales bacterium | reverse complement strand
GGCATCTGTGTGAAAGAGTGCGTGTCTCTCATGTGCAATAGAACACAAAGTTTTTATAGCTTGGACTGTACCAATTTCATTGTTTGCGAGCATGATAGACACAAGATTTGGGGAGTTATTCAAGATTCCTCGAAAAGTATCCTCTATAACAAAGCCTTGTTGATCAACAGGAGAAAAGAATACTGAATGACCTGCATTTATTAAAGCCTCACACGAACGCAAAACAGCATGATGCTCTATGGAGGAAACAATAATTGTACTTTTACTCTGTTCAATGGAGGAGATTCCTTTAATTGCCCAATTATCGCTTTCGGTTCCTCCAGAAGTAAAGAAGATTTCATCCGGGGTGGCGTTGATGCAGGCGGCAATAGTTTCACGAGCGTCTTTTAAGGCTTTCTTTACGCTTCGGGCAAAAGAGTATGGCTGAGAAGCATTTGCGTAGGATTCTAGCAAAAAAGGCTTCATAGCGAGAAACGCATCTTTATCCAGTTTTGACGTTGCTGCATTATCGGCGTATATCATGGTGATACCTCAGAAACTATTCAAAAAGTTTACATCCGCTTGCCTTAAACTCCTCGATTTTTGCAAGAATATCTTCCTCACTAACATCCAAATAGTCAGAGAGACAGGAAAGGCAGAAGAATTTACCTACAGATTCTCCGAGCAATTTCTTGTTGATACCAACTTCATTCTTTTCTAATGGCATTTTCCCGCATGAGATACATGAGACGTGCAGAGACCTTTTCATATTTAATCAAATTCCTTAATTTCAAATTTTGGTACAGTCTGACCACGGTACTTATCATCAGCCCAGCCCATTTGAAGTCGAATAGTAGCCCTCATATCAATAGCAGGTTTCAGGCAATACTTCTTAAACTCTTTTGCCGATATATCGGTCTCAGACCGAACATTCGGGAATAAGAGTTTAAGGTATGCTGAACAGATACGCTTAACGGCCTCAGTGTCCCTCGTATCAGCACCAGGCGGCAGGATAATCAATTTGTCTACGATTGCGCGATAACTGGGGTCCTCTCTAAGCCTGTGCATGATAGTGGCGTAATACTCAGAGTTCAATGCCCATCCACACGCTTTCAAATCATCCGTCATTCGAGGTAAATCCCAACCCTTAATAAAGCCGTGAATCCTATCGAGGAACTGCGGTTGATGGAAAGGCTTTGGAAGTTCGACAAGCATATTCTGATACTCATTCATCGCACTTGACGAAATATTTCCAAGGAAAATGATACCTGCGTCAACATTTACCTCATGATTGTCCGGCGCACGATATTTTCCATTTTCCATAATTGCCTGCAAAGCTGACTGAATTTCAACTTCCTGCATATACTCAGCTTCACGAATCTCATCCAAAGCTACAAAGTCCCGGATAGCTACTACACCGTCTTTACGTTTTGAAAGGTCATAGATTAGTTTCGCCCTCGTTACCTTGCCGGAAACTAACCATCCGTATCGGCTAATTTGACCAAATAAATAGGATTTTCCTGTTCCAGCGGGGGCAAGCTCCATCAGATTAACGCGCTTTTCTACAAAAGGAAGAAGTCTTTGAATAACAGCCAATTTCTGTGTCATGTCGGCGTATCCAGCAGCATTATAATCGACAGCGCCCAGGACAATATCTACCCATTCCTCAAAAGAAAATTCTTCACGGGCTGTCTTAAACTCGTCATAATCGACAATATACGGACAGAAATCACGGAAACTCACTAACTTGATTTTGCCGTGTTCTTTCGGCGATGAGGCAAACTGATACGCAAGCTCGACAATGCCCCAGCTTTCCTCTGACTTCAGAAGGGCATCACTGCACTCCTCCCAAACATCAGGAGGAATTACTGTATCCTTGTAACCCAATCCAAAATCAGGCAACTCAAAGGATATTTCCTGTGTACGAATGTCAATATTGACTGAAATTTTAGCAAGGAACCTTACTCGTTCCTGCCGTGTCACAATGCGATCCATAATGCCCTTCCAGTTATCCTTTTTGGGTATGAACTCGCGGATAAAAGAAGTAGCACTGTCAACATCAATTTCTCCATCTTCATCCTGAAAACGCTTGATTACCCAATCACGCATGAAAGAGGGCAGTTTGAAGGAGGAGATAAAATTACTGCGTTTGAGGTCTTTATAAAGAGCCATCTCATCAAAAGTATTTCGGATGCGCTCAATTAGCTCTGCACTCTGCGAGGATACCGTTTCAGCCATGAATTTCCCTCCGTTACCTTATTTCAAAAGAAATCATCCGCTTCCCGGCCCATTGCCTTTCGGACACTAAATCTAAGTCCACTACCGATTTTCTTTGCACCATCGAAAATATCGACAACACACTTTCTTGTTCTCTTAATCTTGGGCATGGTGAATTTTGCGTGTTTGGAGTCCCCTACAAATTCTCCCGTTATGAATTCGCCGTCCAAATACATCTTCGGGTCCACAATGGGGATATTAGAGAACAGAGTGATAGAAGCGACTTCCTTACCATGAAGCTCGACAATATCAGAGACAAATCTAAGTTCAATCACATCCGGTTTCTTGGAAATAACAACAACAGGGACAAGAACTTCCTCTAACGATGCTCCACCATGAACTTCTACGTTGGCTTTTCTACCACCCTTAAATCTATCATAATTCGCCAGGACTGCATATCCATTTTCATAAGCTGCAAACTTAATCTTCGGGTCATTGTCAACTGGACAGCACCTGCCGCTATGCTGTCCTTTTTCGTCAAGCTGAAGCGCAGATTTACTCTCCGTTTCGTGTATAACTGCTAACCTGCTTGCACCATGATCGGATATAAGAACGGCCCTGCCATACTTACCCTGCGACAATTCTGACTGAATATCACGAAGAACTTTATCTATAATTCGCAGTTCTGTGAACAGATGAACAGGAAGTTTACATTTCTGATAATCTACATCTTTACTGTGATGCTTCAACTCATCCAGTTCCTTGATATTCCGTGGCTGTTCGGAGAAGCTATCAAGGAACTCTTTGTTCATTGAAGTAATTGAAGGTAAATTGCAGTGAGCTACGGAGACTTCCAACATCAACCCATACGATTCACACTTTGACTGTAAAAATGACAGATATTCGACACCTAACGCATCAAAAAAGAATAGTTGAGAATCCTCTTTTGGTACTTTTTTTACGATGGCAGCTCTTGACTGTAACCTGTTATACGGCCTACTTTCAGCAAATTCTTCAACCTTGGAGATAAATTCAGGCCAAATCCTATGCAAAACTTTCTGCATTTTATACTGCTGGAAATAGTCAGAAAAAACATCATATAGAGAAGCATCCTGATTTGGGAGCCTCATGTTTGCGGTATGGAACGCAAACGGGCGGAGGTAGTCCCGTAGAGCAGGAAAAGCCATCGAAGAAATATCATTCAATTCATCGAGGGAGTAATTGTATACGCTCAGACAGCGCATAAATTCCAATTCCTCACGAGGGCTGTAATCTGTCAGGTAATAGGGAGCAGATTTTTCATACCTTCCCACACGATTGCAATATTGGTCCAAAATCGCAATATTATCCGGCATTTGTGCAATCAATTTCTTGCGTTCTCTGTACAACCTTGCAAAGATCGTATCCTCACAACTTATCTCTAATATATCCATGTAGATGTGGCGTTCAAGTTCTGCCGCAGATTGACTATTTTTGACTGCAAGAGCAAGGTATAAATCATCAGCAACCCCATAGATTTTCAGACCAATCCAAAACAACCAGCGTCTTTTGTAGTCAACTGTACCGTATACATCGCTAAAACAGGCTCTAAGGTTTTGAACTGTACCAAACTGCTTCTGCATTGTCGATGGCAGAGAACCATTGTCCCGCACCAGTTTAGCAAGATAAAGCCATTCATCTTCTGTTCCATATGATTCCTCGGTCCTGGAAGTCATTTCAGGAGCGGCCTCAGTCAAAGAATAATAAGGACCAGCACATGGAAGAACAGCGTAGATTGATTTGTTGAATACGGTGACGGGAATATTAGACGATACAGTTATCTCAGGGGCAGCGAAAACAGTGGAATCTGTAACTTGTTCAAGATATGAGAGTAAGCCAGCAATACCATTCTTGGCATCCTTGACAAGCAGAGAATCCGTCTCTTTCGCTATACGAATCCTGGGAAGCGTTGACCATTCACCAGAGACAAGGACTACACGCTGGTCAACTCGATAAGGGTCACGGCTTATAGACGCCTCCAGATAGGTCCTGCAATGATCAAGGAGAATGACAGCGTGTCCACGGATGGGTAACTCTAGCATTTTTGCGATGGATTGCTTTAATTCTGATTCGCCTCTCAGCATCATTAACTGTGATATGCCGATTAGGACATAGGCACCCTCTCTGCTGATAGAGGCATATAAATCTTCTACTCTCGGAGGAATGTCGAAGCCATTGCACATTTTTGAGGCGAAAACACACAGCTTGCTCTGGTCGCTTTTCAAACGGTTAAAAATACTATGCAAGACATCATAGTTTTCCGTATCGACAAGCAGTGCGAATCCAGTAGGCCGCTTTTCGCAGTATTTCTTAATCTCATCCATACAAGCATCAATACTGTCCAGGTACACACACTCATCTCCTCTCTGTCAAGCAAGAGCGCCACACCGTCAGCATTGAGAATCATTTTCAATTCTTAAATGCTGAACGGTGTATTACTCCTGTTACTCGTGTGGCGTGGGGAAGTAACTATCGGATGATGTATATTTAGTCACTTTCCCCCGATTCACCTTTCAGAATCTGCATACCAAATTCAGGATCATCCATAATCCGGTCACGGAGATACTTGCGCAGTGCCTCCGCATCCATTTTCTCAATCAAATCCATAGCATGGTCGCATCCAGTCAACTTATACTGACGCTCAAACATCTTTGCCAAAATGTTACGAATGCTGCTATTGTCCATCCAGTCATAAACCCTATCGTGCGCTTTGCTGACCAGCTCCCTGCGGATTGCAGAAACGTCATGGAGCAAAACCGAGTAACTACCTACAATTCGCTCCATAAAGCACTTGTTACGAGCGGCTTCATCGTTCAATGTATCATAGAAACTCGCGTGTTCCAGAAAGTCCATAGCCGCCTGAGCTTCTTTCTCAGCAGGAGAAGAACTGCTAATAATACGGAAGTTTGCCCTTGCTGCGGGACGCTCCGAATCATTGAACATACAAAGGATAGGCGTTTCAAACTTCTCCGACCAGTCCACAGGGTCTTTCGTCTTGGTTTTTGCAAACCAAAAATCACGAAGTCTCTTGCGCCACTGGCTTTTCTGGAACTTCTCAATTTCAGACTGGACAAACTTATAGTAATCGGATTTCGATTTCGTAAACTGCCCAGTCGGAAAGCCAGCGTACAACTCTGCAATATCCTCGGTATCCATATCACCGAGGAACGATCCGGCATCCTGAACGAAATACGGAAGCTGGTCTCTGTAGAAGCGGTCAAAGTTCTCTCTCTGTGTCAGAAGTAAATCATAAAATTCCTGTTTATGCTGCTCCTGGATAACATTGCTCTGCTTCATGAAATACAACTGACGGAGGAACGGCCCCAAGTCTCCAGTTGACTTAGCCACTGCCTCGTATGGAATGCGAATCTGGTTAGTTCGAGCATTCCACGCATTGATGGTTTCTCTCAGAGAGGTACTTTTGGGGAGACTTTTATTGCTTTCCGCAATAATCTGATATTCAAGAATAACATCAGAAATCCTCTCATCAGCAGTAGAGACACTCCATACCCAGTTTGCGTCGCTTGCGCTGAACTTTTTCTTCACCTCAGAGAGGTAATTTCCACCATCGCCAATTTTGCTGGCAAGTTCAGGTAAAATGCCATCGCGGAAAATTGAAATATACCCAAGCATACCTTTACGGCACTGCTCACTGGTCATGAGATGTGAGAGGTCCGCCACGACTTCCGGCCTGTTGATAACCGTACTGCCAATTTCCTCGGCAAGACTGCTCTCATTTGCCGTGGCCTTACTGCTGTTTGCAGTATTCGCAATGCCTGTGTATCTATCAATAACCTGCTCGATTAACTCTTTGGAACTGGTAATCTGCTCATCATTTAAGGAATACTTGATACACCAAATGGGGAAATCAAAGCCCTTCATGCGAAGTCGAACCTGATCTCTTGCACTTTCAACAGAACTGCATTGAGCGGCTGGAATGCGAAAAACAGTCTGTGTACAGGTCAGGAAACTCCTCAACTGCGGACTCATGATACGGATATAGGGTTCACGATAGTTCTTTGCATGATTTACACGCTCACTGATAGTAGCGGCAATCATGTTTTTCATCTTCTCAGCGTCCATGACGCCACTGTTGGAATGGTCACTCCAGAAATATTCCGGCTTTACATACTCCTTCAGTACGAATCCCATTACAAGGGCAGCCACACTGGACGGCATAAAGCCAAAGGGCGCTCTTTCCAACTCATCCCAAATAGCAGAGATACTTACCTCACCAGCGCCACTATTGAATCCTGCATCTACAATCTCCATGACGCGCTTTTTAATGTGAACGATGGTCAGATTCTGCTTATCAGGGTCCTCCCAATATTTATCAACTTTCCAGGCACCTTTCAGAGCGGTTTCAAAGCTCATATTCACGTTGCTGTTTTTATATGCGCTGGTGAGAGTTTCTGTAATACCACACAATGCACCATTGGGCAACTGCCATACGCCGTACATAGTAGAGTTCAAGGCATACTGTTCAAGACCGTAGTAGTACGTCTTACGATTCAAATCGCGGAGCGCCTGCTGTAAATCAGAGAGGTCCGCTTTCCGGGACCCGCTTTTGTGGTCAGGCGTGTAAAGCATAAATGCGCCGTGAGAAATTTTTGACTGCCACTCTTTCAGGTCCTCGGCAGCTTGGTTCTGATAGTGGCGCGCCTGATCCTTATCCTGACGTGCGAAGTACCTGCTGAACGCCATGTTATCCACATAGCGATTATAGAGGTCAGCCCCCATAGGTGTCAAGGTCTCGATGAAAAGAAAATCATTTCCAGGGCTGTTGACAGTTTTCAGTATATGCTGACGGATTTGCTGTGCCTCCGTATCGTCCATAGCAAAGGTCACAACAACCTTGAAGCGCTCCGGTCTGAATGCGGCATTCAGTTTGGTTTGAGCGGAGGAAATGCTGTTATAGCCTGTCCCCTCAGTGAGGAAACGTCCACGAATCGCATCAGGAAACACAATCGCGTCCATCAGACCGCCGGAGACAATCAGGCTCTGAGTCCTCGTCTCCTTGATTACGTCTCGACGATGAGGCTCAATGTTATCGCCGGAGGTCAGACTAGCAACGGTAAACTCAAACTTCCCGCCGCCAATGGGCTTTCTAAACAGAATCTTTTTATCAATCAGGCCGTTAGCAATCGCCAGGGCGCGGCCCTTACTCCACTCTGTACCGCTATAAGCCAAATCCACATTCTGGTCGTTGGGAATGAGAAGATCATTTCCTGTGGCACGAAGCGAGATTGCTTGAAGCAGGAGAACCGTTTTGAGAACCCTCTGTTCTTCCGGGAAAAGTCTGTCCGACTGGAGCATTCTGTAATTGTCCAGGACGCCGCGCACATCGTCATTTAGACCGCTCTGCTCTTTGCCATAGAAGAAGTCCCACAACAAATCAATCGTGAGCAGATACTGGTCATCTTCTGGCCCAAAATGGTTAATATACCATTGAAATCCCCTTGCGCCCTCCATATCATTGTTTTTGATAAAGTCGAACATACTGCGCTGGTTGGAATGGAACACCGTTGCAATATATTTCAAGACAAGAGCTGCATACGGGTGGATGGGTACAATCCCTTGCAAATCCGTGTCGGAGAGCATGGTTTTCGGTCCGGCGGTGGCGCTGCGCCGCGAGGACGTAGTAATCACATTGCGTACATCTACCAGTTCATCATTCAACGCGGCCTTATCTTTCTGCCAGATTTTAGAGACAACAGGGTCAGAGTTCTCTTTCATAGCTTGCGCCATCAGACGAAATGCCATGTTATCCGGCAGTTCAATCTTAACAGGCGGTTCAAAACGGTCCAGTGTCTTTTTCCGGGTATCGCTGTCAGAGAACAGACCATCACTCATATGCGCGACAATGACAAAATAGAAAGGGTGGGATTCGCTGATTTCAATCAGTGTCTGAAAACCCGTCAGGGCCACGGGATGCGTCAGGAAATACTCAGAAAACTCATCCCACACAAATACGATGGCAGAAAGCTGATTTTCATCAATTACACTTTTAATCCAACCAGCCATGCTGTTTACGTCCTTCAAAAGACCGAACTGCCCGGCTTCTTTCAGAACGGTCATTACATCGCTCATCATGCTTTCAATTTGATCTGCGGTTCCGGTAGTCAATCTGTTTACCACGGTATCAGCGTTCATGCCGCCAAACTTGAAAACATACTGGTCTTTGGAAATGAGCGCGTCGAAATAGGCTCTGTTTGCACTGTCCGACACCCAGGAAAGGAAAGCGTCTTTCATCGCGGCATCGCCCTGATGCTCAATGCCATTTTCTCGCAATGCCGCCATAATGCTCTGCTGAACAGCAAGAATCAGTTCAAGGTCTGTATCAATCCCAGCAGAACCGACGCGGTGAATGGTCAGAATCTTACCGCTGTTCTTGACGGAAATCAGCTTGTCACGCAAATCCTGACGGAGACCGTAATCATTGAAGTACGCTTCTACCTCACTGTCAGGCGCGTCAAGCATACACTTTAACGTCAACGCAGCGTAAGACTTACCGGAACCATAGGAACCCTCTACCCAAATGGAACGAGAAGCCGCGCCAGAAAGGACGCGATACGTCGTTTCCAGCAGTTTCATAAAGGTATCATGCGGGTAGAAATGTTTCCAGTCCACTTCACCCTGCTCAATCAGGGTCTTTGTGACAGAGGAATAATACTTGGGGTCAATATCGAAGTAATCCTTATAGAGCTTCGCCATTGTTATCTCTCCCCGTTAAAAGAGTGT
>CAJOOX010000194.1 GCA_905236195.1 uncultured Bacteroidales bacterium | reverse complement strand
GTGGAGTTAATTGTAAGACAGTGTTTTACACGATTTGATTTAAGGTTTGTTTCGGTCTGTTTTGACCTAATTTAATCGGTGAAGAATTATAGAACAACCCTATAAAACCATAGCTTAAGCGTCTGCAAATACTTTGCCGTCATTCAGCGTGATGTGCAGTTTGGTATATTCACAGTGAAAATCATTCTCCAGACGGTCAAGGTAACGGCGGCTTTCCCACTGACACATCGGTAAGTCGTGGAGCAGATAGTTGCCGCATGCTTCGGGTTGGGTAGCGGGAACTTCTGTTTGCTGGAGAATCCATTTGAGACACGCAATGGTAAGACGGCGCATGTCTTCTGCTGTATAGTTGCCAGTCATGATGATATACATCCCAGTGAGACATCCCATGGGACCTACATAGACAACATCTTCTTTTGCCTCGCTATTGCGAAACCATGTGGCCATCAAGTGTTCCAGACTATGCATGGCTGCAGGGGCTACTGCCGGTTCTGCATTCGGCTCCGTAATGCGCAAATCGAAGGTCCTAAAGCCTTTGTCCTCGCGCGATACGTAAATCCCCGGCTTCAGGCGGGTGTGGTCAATGGTGAAACTCTGTATGACTTCCATTCTCTGTTATTTGACAGCTTTGAAACTCAGATCGAGGCCTTTGACGCTGTGTGTCAGTGCTCCGAAGGAAATGAAATCGACACCGGCGCGGGCATAGGGGAGCATCGTATCGAATGTGATGCCTCCTGAGGATTCGGTTTCACACCGGTGGTTGACAATCTGTACCGCACGTTCTGTATCGGCAGGCGAGAAGTTGTCGAACATTATACGGTCCGGGTGTTCGGCAAGGGCTTCCTCCAGTTCTTTGAAGTTGCGTACTTCTACCTCGATTTTGAGATTTTTGCCTTTTTCCTTACAATAGGCTTTGGCTCGGGATACGGCATTGTGAATACCTCCGGCAAAGTCCACGTGGTTGTCTTTCAGAAGAATCATGTCGAAGAGGCCGATGCGATGGTTCTCGCCGCCTCCGATTTTTACGGCCATCTTTTCAAGGATACGCATTCCCGGTGTTGTCTTGCGGGTGTCAAGTACTTTGGTATGGGTGCCCTTGAGGGCTTCAACATACCGGTGGGTCATCGTGGCTATGCCGCTCATGCGTTGCATGATATTGAGCATCAGACGTTCCGTCTGCAGCAGGCTCTGTTCCTTGCCCGTCACTATGAATGCAATGTCGCCGGGTTTAACGTGCGCTCCGTCTTCGATGAAAACTTCCATCTCAAGGGTGGGGTCGAATTTCTGAAATACTTTGCGCGCTATCTCCACGCCGGCTAGAATGCCCTCCTCTTTGACTAGGAGTTGCTGACGCCCGATGGCATCGGCTGGAATGCAACAGAGTGTGGTGTGATCGCCGTCTCCAATGTCTTCTGCGAAGGAGAGGGTGAGCAGGTCGTCGATGAGACGGTTGACTATTGTTTCATCCATTTTCATAAAGTAATAACATTAATCATGTGAGCGGATTGAACGGCGTGGTAGCGCGTTCTGTAAGTTTCTCTTTGTTGGCTACAGGGTTGGCATACTGGGTGAGCAGACATTTCCAGAGGTATGCCTCGTCCCTGTTGGGGATGTTAATCTTCTCCAGCCGGGAGTTAAGATAGGCTACAGCCTTAATCTTCTGCTCTTCTGTATAACGGTCGGCATATTTGTCGGTCTCGTTCAGGAGATCGTAGGCCACATAGTTAATCTCGAAAAGGTACATATTGGCGTGTAGCGAACGGTCCACGGCTTCGCAGATTGCTGTGGCCTGAGCCCCTTTGTCGGTAAGCTCAGCGGGGAACCTGTTCAGATCGGGGTTCAGTTCCGGAGCCACGGTGAAAATCACCCGGCCCTTATAGCCCAACATGCCGTTTGCCATCGAGAAGAGGTCGTCCTGCTTCGACTTGTGCCACTCCGGATTGTCCCGTTTGAGCTGGAATTCCTGTGCTTTGAGATAATCGCAGGGGTCGTATTCATAGCTCAGGGCGCAGGGTTGCAGGTTGAGCGCCTTGATATTGGTCAGCAAGTCTCGTGACGGGCCGCCCATCGCAAGCATCTTGATTACGGCTGCCTGTGTCAGGTCCGAACAGTCCTTGGAGCGCCCTTCCCGCTGGGCTATCCAGATGGAGGTATTCTGTTCGCTGATTGTGTAGTGAATGTATTGCGACAGATGTTTGGAGGCCAGTAGCAGTTCTTTGCCCGGAAGTTCGCGGCGTACGATAAAACTTTTATTGGCTCGCACCAGATCCTTGATCCAGGGATAGATGAGCAGGTTGTCGCCAATGGCTATTTCGAAGTCGGGATATCCTGCATTGAGCATCAGGATGTCGAGATAGGCAGAGTCAAGCACGATGTCGCGATGATTCGTAATAAATACGGATGCGTGGTCCTTGGAGATACGTTCGCCGCCATCGAGACGGATAAACTCTGTGATTTTCTCGGACATCTTGAACAGCAGAACACCCACCATTTCCATGTGAAAGTCACGAATGCTATGGAAACTGCGCATGCGGCGTTTTACATCCTCCATGTCGATGTCGGGAAAGGCTCCGCGCAGGAATTTCTCGATGCCGGGTTCTTCGGCTAACCGCGTCAGTACGGCATTGACCTCTTCGTCGGTATAACAACGGATGTCATCAAAATCAGAAAGAGTCATAGGGATTTGTTTATTAAATAGTTGGAAACTTTTTATAGATTGCTGAGAACGACGTCGTCCATGACGTCGGAGATATTCAGCCCGGCTGCCTGAACCTCCTGCGGTATGAATGAGGTGGCCGTCATGCCGGGTGTGGTGTTCACTTCGAGGAGAAAGGGTACACCCCCGATAATGATGTAATCGACGCGTATGATGCCTTTGGCAGCTATGTAGCCGTAGATGTCGCGCGTGGTCGCCTGAACTTGAGCCGTAAGTTCCGCAGGGATTCGGGCCGGAGTTATTTCCTGTACTTTGCCGTTGTATTTGGCATCATAGTCAAAAAATTCATCTGCCGGAACAACCTCGGTGATAGGCAGTGCCAGCAGCATGCCGTCCTTCTGCCGATAGCATCCGCAGGTGATTTCGGTGCCTTCCATAAAACTCTCGACAATGACTTCCGGCTGTTCCCCGAATGCCAGTTCGATGGCTCCGCGCAGGTCTTCTGTACGTTTGACCTTGGTAGTGGCAAACGACGAGCCGCCTGTGTTGGGTTTTACGAAAACGGGAAGACCCAGTTCGCCGACGATGCGGTCGGCATCGATTGTGTCGTTTCGGGTGAGCAGAACACTCTTGGCACAGGGGATGCCGAAGCCCGAAAGGTATCGGTTGCAGTGATACTTGCTGCAGGTCAGGGCGGCTGACATCACGCCGCAGCAACTGTACTTCATCCCGATCATGTCAAAATATCCCTGAAGACGTCCGTTTTCGCCGGGCGTGCCGTGAACGATAATATAAGCGAAGTCGAATGATAGGCGTGCTCCGTCTTTATCTACCGTAAATCCGTTTTTGTCCACCGGCCACGTGTGCGAAAAATCATAGTTCTGACCATCGTACGAAACCATCTTCCAGTCCGCACCTTTGATGACGATGATGGAAGTGTCGTATTTCGTATGGTCCATGAAACTCCAGATTCCCTGTGCGCTGCGAAGGGATACTTCATGTTCGCTCGAATCTCCGCCGGCGATAATTGCTATTTTCAACATTTATTTTAACTCTTAAACTCTTTTTATTCGATATTGCGATTGGATATATAGTCACGCCACTTTTCGATGAGCGCCTGCAGGTCGCTGGGAACCGGGGACTCAAAGTCTAACTCTTCTCCCGTTTCGGGATGGCGGAACCCCAAGGTTCTGGCGTGGAGTGCCTGTCGGGGGCAGAGGGTGAAACAGTTTTGTACGAACTGCTTGTATTTGGGAAACGTCGTGCCCTTGAGTATCTGGTCACCTCCGTAATGCGAGTCGTTGAAGAGCGTATGTCCGATGCTCTTCATATGCACTCGTATCTGATGGGTGCGTCCCGTTTCGAGCACACACTCGACCAGCGTGACGTATCCCAGACGTTCCACCACCCGCCAATGGGTAACGGCCGGTTTCCCCTGGTCGCTTTCCGGTGGAAAGACTGTCATGAGGATGCGGTCTTTGGGGTCTCGACCGATATTGCCTTCTATCCGGCCGCTGTCCTCGTCGAAATGCCCCCAGACGAGGGCAAGGTATTTGCGGCGTGTGGTCTTTTTGAAGAATTGCATCGAAAGGTCGCTGCGGGCTTTCTCTGTCTTGGCTACTACGAGCAGGCCCGATGTGTCCTTGTCGATCCGGTGAACCAGCCCCATGCGTGCCTGATCCCAGCCTTCCTCCAACGGCTGGTCTTTCAGATGGTATGCCAGGCCATTGACCAGCGTGCCGTGGAAATTGCCGAATCCGGGATGTACCACAAGACCCGCGGGTTTGTTAACCACCAGGAGCGAGTCGTCCTCATATACGATGTCAAGCGGGATGTCTTCGGGCAGTATCTCCAGCTCGTGACGCGGCCGGTCCATCATGATGGTAACCACATCGCCCGGCTTGACCTTGTACGACGACTTCTCGGCCTTGCCGTTCACATAGATATAGCCGGCATCTGCCGCCTTTTGCACTCGCGAACGTGACGTCCCTACTATGCGGTCCACGATCCATTTGTCGATGCGTTCCTGATGCTGTCCCGCATCGGCGGTGAATCGGAAATGTTCGTATAGCCCGTCTTCGCTCACTTCTCCGTCTCCGGCCGCGACTGGGAAATCGTCCTCTTCCATAAACTCCGGGTCGGATGCGTCCGGTGGCGTTTTGAACAGTTCTGACATCGTAGCCGTTTTTTTATTCGAAGAAACTGCCTTCAAAGATGGAGTCGTTCTTTTCCTCAATGGCCAGATGCGACGAACCTACGTGTAGCACAACATGTGTGTGCCAGGGAAATTCTTCTCCGGCCAGCATCCCGTCGTCTTCGAGATCCTGTCCCGCCAGGGTCGTTTTCAGCACCAGGTCGTCAAACTCGTTGGCAACATAGTGGATGGAATCGACAATGAAGCCTTTTTCCACCAGCCGCGAACGTGCCTGTCTTGAACTGAATTCCATTATGTCTATCATCTCGATCATGCGGATGCTTCTGGCATTCACCGTGAGATACACATTGCGACCCAGTTTGACGGGTAGGTTGCCTTCCGGCAGTTGTTCTATAACTGCACCCCGGGCTACCGATTCCGAATAGACCGAATCAATCACCATAGGTTTGAGTCCTACGCTCTTAAGGGTGCGTACGGCTTCGTCTTCGACCAGGCCGATGACGTCGGGCACCTTGACCGATTCTCCGTGATGGGTATAGTGGTCCAGCCACGACGACAGCGCAAACAGCAACAGCATCGACACGCCGATGATGAGAAGCAGGTGGAGCCCTATGGTCTTGAGTCCGGTTTTAAGACCGGACTTCTTTTCCTTATTTTCTGATTCGTTCGACATAAAAACACATAATTCTGTGTGCAAAGTTACGGAAAAATCTTTGATTATCAAAAGAAAAATGACAAAAAGAGTAAAAATACGTAATATTTTTCGCAAAATCCTTGATTATATCACGAAATAAATGTATCTTTGCCACTGAAACTTTGTTTTTTGAGTATAATATATTCCAAAAAAATCATGTTGGGAAAAATAAACGTTTTTTTGCGAAGCATAGCTCTGCTCCTTACGATGTCGCTTGCTGCGCCTGTCGGACTTCATGCCCAGGCGGAGCTGCCAATGCCCAAGAAAGTGGGCAGGCATGTGACTGACACACTCCAACTCTCCTATATCAATCATCTACCCGTCGTTAAAGTCTCAATCAATGGCCGGAGCTTTAACTTCCTGATTGATACGGGTTCTTCCATATGTGCGTCCTTCTCCCCGGAGATCAATCAGCAGCTCACTGGCCTCATGTCGATGGAAATCACCTCGGAAGAGGGAGCTTCATCCCGTCTGACGGTAGGCAAACTCGAAAGCCTGGAAATCGGACGGCATCAGTTCCGCGATGTGTATATGTCGGCCCGGAATCTGCAGTCCGTCAGGTGCATTGGCATCGACGGCCTGATCGGATATTCTGTATTGCGGAAACTTTGTGTCAAGTTTGATGTGCGCAAGGGTATTTGTGCCATTTCTGACGACAATACCATCGTCAAGTCGGAAAACAAAGACCGCAAGGTATCCTTTGAGACGACCCATGGCGGAATGCCCATTTTCAGGGTTTCTCCCCTGCCCAGAATCGACCAGAGCGTCGGGTTTGATACCGGTTCCAGCGAGTTCTATGTTTTGTCCGAGAGTCACTACCAGGCGCAGAAGAATATTTTCGGCAGGGCCCTGCGCGACATCGCCTATGGCGGAAATGCCCGCCTTTCGCTTTTCGGCTACGACCATCAGGAACTTCGCCGCAAATTCGTATTCCCTACATTCAAGTTGGGCGAAATCTCGATTCGCAATGCAGAGGCTCAGCTCATCGTCGATCAGAATTCTTACCTGGGCGGCGCCTTGCTCGAACTCGGAGCGCTGACCCTCGACTACCGCAACGGCAACTACTATTTGCAGACCTACGAGACGATATCCTCTGCGCCCCCGATGAAAGACCTCACGATTGTGCCCTCCAATAAGGGGCTCGAAATCGGTGTGGTGTGGCGTATGTCTTCAGCCTACCAGAAAGGGGTTCGGGCCGCACAGCGTGTCATCTCCGTCAACGGTGAGCCGGTCACAGACCCCTGCCAGACCCTTTACCGCATCACTCATGGCGAAATCCTCTCTCTTACAACAGTCGACGACGAGGGCAACACATACAAGTGGGAGGACGAGGCTGCGATGCGTCGCGAACGAAGCAATTGATTCAAAAGTTTATATTAACGGTAAAATTTCTTTTTGTATGTTAGAAGAATTAAAGGAAAAAGTATTCAAGGCAAACCTTGACCTCGTAAAACAGGGGTTGGTAATTTTTACTTGGGGCAATGTGTCCGGCATTGACCGTGAAAAAGGCCTCGTGGTAATCAAACCTTCCGGCGTCGGTTACGACGTGATGAAAGCCGGCGATATGGTGGTGGTGGATCTCCAGACCGGAAAGGTGGTGGAAGGCGACCTCAATCCTTCATCCGACACCCCTACCCATCTGGTCCTCTACCGTGCCTTCCCAAATATCAGTGGTATCGTTCATACCCACTCAACCTATGCCACCGCCTGGGCTCAGGCCGGCAGGGACATCCCAAACATCGGAACTACCCACGCCGATTATTTCTATAAGGATATCCCCTGTACCCGCGATATGACCGAATCGGAGGTGAAGGGCGAGTATGAGCTCGAGACCGGAAACGTCATTGTCGACACGTTCAAAACGCGTGACATCAATCCCGACCATACCCCTGCGGTGCTCGTCAAGAACCACGGACCTTTCTCCTGGGGCACTTCGCCCGACAATGCGGTCTATAACGCCAAGGTTATGGAACAGTGCGCCAAGATGGCATTCGTTTCCTTCGCCGTAAATCCCCAGACCTCTATGAACGGCCTCCTAGTCGAGAAGCACTATATGCGCAAGCATGGCCCCAATGCCTATTACGGACAGAAAGGGCAGAAGCATTAAGTGACCTTCGCCATTCACTCACAATTCATACACACAGTTATAATTTATCACAGCACCAATGGATGAACAATGGGAAAACTGGGACCTGCGGCTCCATGAGGAAAAGCGGGTCAAAGGAAACGGCACCAAGGATGATGACTGGCGTCTTCACATCAAAGATCTGAAGGAAGGACAGTCCATCGAATGGAACCGCCACGGCGGCTTTTATCACTCACCCTATGCTGGCGAGTACCGTTTCGAGTTCCTCGGCGCCGGGGATACCGTCCGGCTCAGGGTCGGAAGAAACGACACGCAGGAGATTGATGTCAATTTCACCTGTGAATGGACTTCGGGCTGGTATGAGTCCGAGGGCTGCGAATGCCGCATCACCGTGAGCATCACAGAGGCTACCTATCCTGTGAGTGAACTGCCTGCAGGCGTGCGTACCATGCAGCAAAACGACCACGATGCGTGGGAATATGCCGTAAGAAACGGACTTATTTAGTTTTTTATTATGGCTATCAATTGGAAAGACTATGACCTGGTGCTCGAAGAAGACAGCTCCAAGGAGTGTGAGGTAACGGGGCGCAGCATGGGCGGAACCGACAGGTTTTCGTGTCCTGTGGCGGACCTGATTGAAACCCAGTCCCCCAAGTGGACCCCCGAGAACTGCAGCGGCAGCTATGGCGGCTATCAGGCCTATACCTTCTGCTTCCGCGGCGCTGACGACGAGGCCGTCCATATCTACACCGACAAGCACTATCCGGTGGACATTTTTCTGAAGCCCGGCGAGGAGTGGTCCAGCGGATGGTACAGCTTCGGCACATGGGACTACTGTGTGACGCTGAAGCTCAGGAAAAAAGAATGAACTGATACATTTCTATAACTAAAGACCCAAGCCCCTGTAACGGTCTTCCCCCCTTCGGGCGGGGATAAAAGAGGGGTCAATATAACTATGGCATTTGATAATTTAGAGATTTGGTGGGTAACCGGTGCACAGCTCCTTTACGGCGGCGATGCCGTCGCCCATGTTGATGCCCACTCGAAGGAAATGGTTGAGGGCCTCAATGCAGGAGGCATCATCCCCATCAGGGTTGTCTATAAAGGCACGGCCAACAGCTCCCGCGAGGTCGAGGACGTGATGACCGCCGCCAGCGCGGAGAAGAAGTGTGTGGGTGTTATCACCTGGATGCACACCTTCTCGCCCGCCAAGATGTGGATCAAGGGTCTGCAGGCCCTCAAGAAGCCCCTGCTCCACTTCCACACACAGTATAACGCCGAGATTCCGTGGCAGGACATCGACATGGACTTCATGAATCTCAACCAGAGTGCGCACGGCGACATCGAATTCGGGCATATCTGCACCCGTATGCGTGTGCAGCGCAAGGTGGTCGTAGGCTACTGGAAGAGCCCCGAGGCCCAGCAGCGCATCGCTGTGTGGGCGCGTGCTGCGGCTGCTGTGGCCGATGCCCACGATGTGCGCTGTCTCATGTTCGGTATGAACATGAATAACGTTGCTGTTACCGACGGCGACCGTGTCGAGTTCGAACAGCGTTTCGGTTATCACGTCGACTACTATCCCGTTTCTTCACTCATGCAGTACCTCAAGCAGGTCACCGAGGCCGAGACGGATGAGCTCGTCGAGACTTATAAGAAGGAATATACCATCAAGATTGACGAGAGCGGTGAGGCCGTTTATTGGGAAAAGGTGCGCAATGCCGCCAAGGCTGAAATCGCCCTCCGTCGTGTCCTCAGCGACTGTGGTGCAACGGCGTTTACGACCAACTTCGACGATCTCGGCGATGCCGACATCAACGACCCCGACTTCCTGGGTTTTGACCAGATTCCCGGCCTCGCTTCCCAGCGTCTCATGCAGGAGGGTATCGGCTTCGGCGCCGAAGGCGACTGGAAGACCGCTTGCCTCTATCGCTCTCTCTGGGTCATGAACCAAGGCCTCCCCAAGGGATGTTCTTTCCTCGAGGATTACACCCTCAACTTCGCCGACGGTCAGACCTCG
>CAJOOX010000193.1 GCA_905236195.1 uncultured Bacteroidales bacterium | reverse complement strand
TTTCCTGCGTCTGTCGGAGGGCAAGGGTCTCCACACTCCTACATCTCTGCGCCACGCTTTCGCGATGCACATCGCCTACGAGGACACAGGAGATATGAAGAACGCGAAATTCTGAGACGATAAACGAAAGACGTTAAAGTTCAATGATTACCTCGTAGAGACTGCGTATCGAAGATGCGTCCAACTCTACGGGGTTATTTTTGAGCCGTATGGGATTGACGGACGCAGAGAGTATGTCGAGGTCGCGGGCACGGTCGGAAGAGACCGGGTTCTGAAGGTCCAGTTCCTGCATCATCCGACGGAAAACAGCGATGGCCGCCTCGGGAGTATCAGCACCCAACGCACGGCTGATATCATTAAAAACCGAGAGCATGTACACCTCCCCTCTCGGGTCGATACAACGGTCAGGATGCTGCAGCATGAAGCTCCATATCTCGGGCAACCCCAGTGCCACGGCATGCCCGTGAGGTAAACCATAGAGTGAGGTGATTTTATAGCTGAACGCATGAGGAGCAGTGGTTGCCGTGATATTGATGGCCCTGCCGCCATAGTTGGCAGCCAGCATGACCTGCCGGGCAGCCTCTTCGCTGTTGTCGAAGATATATTTGCGCCAACGGGCAATAATGCCTTCTACGGCCTTGCGGGCATACTCCCGGCTCTCGTCGTTACTGTTGATGCACCACCAGGACTCTATTCCCTGACAGAGGGCATCCATCATGGTGCATTTTTTCTGATAGAGGGGCAACGTTTTCAATACGGAGGGTTCGAGAATGGCATAGTCGGGCAAAATGCCGTCGTTGGTAACGGTCTGCTTGGCCCCCTGGTAATACATCACCGCATTGTGGGTGGATTCGCTGCCCGTTCCTGCCGTTGTGGGAATGGCAATAAAGGGCAGTTCCGAACCTTCGAGAGGCACACTTTGCAACACCAGCGGAGGAATGAGAGCCGCATTGCCAGCCTCGGACAATACAGCCAGTTTGATGCACTTGGCAACATCAATGGCACTGCCGCCGCCCACAGCCAATATGGCATCACAGCGGGAGGATTTCAGCAGTTCAATTCCCTTACATACCTGTTCATACTGGGGATTGGGTGTAAAGTCCGAAAACTTCACCTTTTCCCCGACCGGCAATGCTTCAACCGCATCCTTAATGTTCAAGAAAGGATAGGAAGAGTCAATCACTAAAAACAGTTTCCAGCATCCCGTTTCCTTCAGTATTCCGGGCAATTTATCTATGCCCTCAATTATCTGTTGCATACCGTTTATTCTGAAAGGAATGTCATCAAAGCCTCCTTGTTCTGTATTGGAGTCGTTGTGGGTCTTCCCAAATCCTGGCGATTGCCCTTCCTCACCTTGATCTCCAATAAAACCGGAGCATTGGTCATGAGGGACTGGTTTTGGGAGATTGAAGAAAGTTCTTTCTCCAGCTCCTCTTTACTTGCCACAGAAACGGCTGTCTTGTAACCGACGGCTTTGGCGATGGCGGGCAGGTCTATCTTCAGCCCCACTGTGGGCTGTCCTCCCACACTGTCGTGGGCTCCGTTGTTGAAAACCACATGAATAAAGTTCTGCGGCTTCTTGCTTGCGACAATAGCCATTGAACCCATGTGCATAATGGCCGCCCCGTCACCGTCAAAACACCACACGCGGCGTTCCGGCTGTGCCATCGCAATTCCAAGCGCTATCTGGGAGGCGTGACCCATGGAACCGACTGTGAGGAAATCGCGCTCGTGGCCCTGTTTCATGGCGACCCGGTATTCGAAGAGCTCCCGGCTTATCATTCCCGTGGTGCTCACGATGCAATCTTTCTCACCAAGTGCAGCAGCAACGGTCTGAATGGCCTCTTCCCGACTCATGGCAAGGTCGCTCTTTTCTACGTTCTGGAGTTTGTAGTCCTCAAAAGTGCCCTTTTCTATGACCAGCGCATACACCTCTTTATTATTAAGGGCACGGACAGCTTTGGCAATCTGTTTTTCAGCCTTATCCTCTTCCTTGGAGAGCACATCGAAGTTAATCCCCATGATGTTGAGCAACCCTGTTGTGACTTTCCCCTGTTTGACGTGCTGCGGTTCGTCGTGTACGCCGGGACGTCCCCGCCAACCGATGAGCAGGAGGACGGGGATGTTATATACTTCGGGATCGGTGAGCGAAGCCAAAGGATTAATAACATTGCCCTCTCCGCTGTTCTGCATATAGACACATGCCGGTTTGCCTGTTGCCAGATAATGGCCGGCCGCCAAGCCCACGGCCGCACCTTCATTGGCGGTTATGATATTATGCCGAGCATCACAATGGTCTGTGATATAAGCGCAAATGTTCTTGAGCAAACTGTCGGGAACACCGGCAAAACAGGCAATCCCGCTCTCTCTGAGTTTCCCGATAAAAAATTCCGGTCTTATCATTATTCTTCGGGTATGAGTGTTATAATTTCTTTGATGGACATACACTTGTCATCGCACTCCTTGGCGCGATGGTTTTCGAGGATTGTGCGCGCTGCTTCCTGCATGGCCGGGAATCCGGTACGGGTCAGCTGATTGGCATAAATCACCACATTCACACCCCTGTCCTTGAATTCCTGTTCGGTGACTGTATTGAAAGACGTCGGAACCACCACAACGGGTGTCGCAGTGTCCTTCTGGCGAAACTTCTCCACGAACTCAAAAATCTCGGCGGGATCCTTTTTCCGGCTGTGAATCATGATAGCATCAGCCCCTGCCCCCACAAATGCGAAAGCGCGCTGTAGGGCATCGTCCATACCCCGTTCGAGAATGAGGCTCTCGATACGGGCGCAAATCATGAAGTCCGACGTTTTCTGGGCTTTTTTTCCGGCACGTATCTTCTCGCAGAAGTGTTCGATGGAATCCTGGGTCTGTTTCACCTCGTTTCCGAAGAGTGAATTTTTCTTCAGACCCGTCTTATCCTCAATAATCACCATTGAGACACCCATGCGCTCCAGCGAGCGGACCGTATATACAAAGTGTTCTGTCAGACCTCCAGTATCGCCGTCGAAGATGACAGGTTTGGTGGTGACTTCCATGATGTCGTCAATGGTGCGGAACCTTGATGTCATATCCACCAGCTCAATGTCCGGTTTTCCCTTGGCGGTAGAGTCACACAGCGAACTTATCCACATGGCGTCGAACTGGTAGGTTTTGCCATCCTGGAGCACGGTTGTCTTTTCCACAATGAGTCCCGTAATTCCACTATGGGCTTCCATCGCAGTCACGAGGCCTTTCATCCTGATAAGTTTTCCCAATCGTCCGCGACGGATATCGGGCATGGCGAGCTGGGCACGGGATGCCTTGTCAATGTCGTCGTATTTCTTGTCATGACTATATGGGAATTCCACCAGTTTCCCGCCGTACTCCGAGAGAACCTGCACGACCTCCTGGCGTATGGGTTTCTGGAACCCGTCCTTCCAGTCGTCACCATGAACGACATAGTCAGGCTTCAATGTCAGGAGATTGTCTTTATAACTGAGCGTCTTCTGCTCCACCACTTTCTCGACCCCGGCAATGTTTTCAAAGAGTGTCTTACGCTCCTCAAAGGGAATCATAGGGAAACGCTTGTAGCTGGCCACAGCCTCATCAGACAACACGCCCACGATCAGATGACCCAGTTTTTCGGCACGTTTGATAATGGCAATATGTCCGCTGTGGATATAATCGGTCGAAAAGCACATATAGACGGTACGGTTGCTCACCTCCTTCAACCTGGCCGAGACGAGGGCCAGATCGTCAGGGTTGTCGATTTCGGCACAAAGAGCGTCTTTGACATCAAGCGGCCGGACATTACAAAGGTCACTCACTTCATTGAAAGCATTCTCGGCATAGCATTTCCGGTAGTCACGCTCACAATATCCGACAACCTTGTCAAGCCACACCTTCCAGTCCTGCCAAAGGAGTTTATAGAGAGGCTGGGCCGCCATGGCATCGTCGAAGAATTCGATGCCGACCTTACTGATTTTCCCGTCGCGGATGACAGCCTTGAAATCCTTTTCGGGCAAAGGCTGTGTCGAGCTGACAGTCATACAGCTGACCTTGCTCCCGACCACCGCGTCGAAAATCCAGTTCTCAAAAACCAGATCACCGTGCATCAGCACAATATCCTCCCCCTGCAGGAACTCACGGGCACAATATATGCTGTAGATATAATTGGTTTTGTCGTAGAGCGGATTGTTGACAAAGGTAAAATGCAAAGGGAGATGCAGGAAATTGCAGTAGTCAATCAGAACCCGGTCAAAATAACCGGTAGTCATAACAACCTCATATATGCCGGCGGAGACAATCTGCTGCAGCTGCCGCGACAGAATTGTCTGGGCTGGGGATATTTCCGTCATGCATTTCGGGTGTTCACTTGTCAGCACTCCCATTCTGTGGCCCAAGCCACTATTGAGTATTAAAGCCTTCATTATATAAGCTATATTCCAAACAGAAATCTCAACGTTATTCTCTCGAATAATTATGCCCCATGTCTGCATAACATCAGGTATGGGGCATGTTATTATACTTCAGAGCTGCGGCAGCAACAGGTTAATCGTCCTGTCTGCTGCGGTTCTCAGTAGGATTCCAACCACCGAGCACCCATGATGCCGTAGCATAGCTCTTGACCAGGGCCGCATCGCGAACCGGGTCGAGACGATGGCAGTAGGGATGACGTGAATCCATATCGACAATATTGCCGTTCTCGAAATAGCGGGTATTGTACTCGGCAAAGAAATTATCCTTCGACCCGATTACGGACCATCCTGTGGGCGAGATATGTTTTTCGCGACAGTTGATGAGCACCATTTCAGCATAGGGGAACTTGCGTGAGGTGAGCGAATTGGTACGTCCGTAGTCGCTCATACGGGCTAGGTTGCCGAGGAACGTGCATTCCAGGAAGACGAGACCGCGCTCGTCTTTGTCGTTGCGGGGCCAGACGAAGGGACCGCCCGTATTGACCAGTTTGCAGCGGTAGTAGAAATTCGGGCCACGGGACTGGACAACGTCGAAACCACCCTCGAGAGTGCAGTCCTGAAAATAGGTGGTACCGTTGCAGGCCACAGCACGCTGAACGCTCTTGAGATTGCAGTTACGAACCACAAGATGTTCGCTTTGGGAAATCAGAGCCTCGCCCTGTCCCATATCGCCGTTGGAGGTGTTCTCGATAGTGAGGTTCTCGAGCGTGATGTCCGCACAATTGTCAACCGAGAATACCGCACGGCGGAAGGGGAAGGAACCCTTCTGTTCATTGGCTACGATACGGCGGGGATGCGGATTGCGGTTTTCGCAGTTCTCATAGAAGATGCGCACCTGATCCTTGTCGACACCGCGGATGGTGAGATTGGTCTTATTGCGGAAATAGATGATTTCGTGATAATTGCCGGGACCGACCTCGATAGTGATGGGTGTGGTCATCGAATCGGGTACATAGTCGATGGCTTCCTGGATGGAGCGGAAGTCCTTGTCGCCATATCTTGACACGCGCAGCACACCTTTGTCCAAGACAGGACCATTGCCGCGGGTCGAGAATTCCCACTTGTCGGACTTGGAAATACCGGGCGAGGAACCGTCGGACTGGACAATGATGCCGGGATCTACGGTAATGTAATAGTGATGACCGTATTCCAACATGTTGTGGTGCATCTGGATGACCACAATGCTGTCCTCAAACATGATGGGCTCGAAGTGGAAGCCGTCGGTGAACCCGCCGATAATCGTGGTCTGATAATTACCCAAATCGTCCTCTGCATCGGGGGCAGAGGGTGTACCGGGTTTGGTGTCGCGATTGGTGGGCGTATGCGCACGGCTATAGTCGTAGGGCTCTACCAGATAATGCTCGTTGACATCTTTCTGACGTTTTTCCTCGGGATAGGAAGGAATGGAAAGGTCTATCTCGTCAACCAGCTGGTCGGTGTTGGCATTGTAAACAGCAATCTTGCCTTGGCGCACAATCTTCTGGACGGGTTCTTCGTACACAATTACAAAATGAGCATCGGGATCG
>CAJOOX010000192.1 GCA_905236195.1 uncultured Bacteroidales bacterium | reverse complement strand
CTTGATGGAGGGCAGCACGAACTTGTAGATATTGTCGTAGCCCATGCCCTGTCCGCGGTTGGAGGAGAACCAGCCCTCCTGTTCCTCCTTGGTGGCATGCATGAAAGTCATACCGAAGTCGTCGCCCTGCGAGTTGACGGGTGAGCCAAGATGTTCGATGTGCCATTGGTTCCACTCGTCGAGACGTGCCGTGAAGATGTCGAGACCGCCGAGACCGGGGCGTCCGTCTGTCGAGAAATAGAGAATGCCCTCGGGGTCGAAAGTGGGGAACATCTCGTCGCCGGAGGTATTGACCTGGGACCCGAGATTCTCGGGGAAGCCCATGCCGTTTTTGTCGAGCGAGACACGCCACAGGTCAAGACCGCCCTGTCCGCCCTGCATGTCGGAAACGAAATAGAGCCAGAGACCATCGGGCGAAACGGCGGGATGGGCGAAGAGGGTGAGGGTGTCGCCCATGCCGATATTGAGCATGGTGCCGGTGCCCCAGGTGGCATCCGAACGGTGGGATTCGTAGATTTGTGGCGCTGAAGGACGGGAGGCAACGCCGCCCGCTCCTGTGAAGTACATGGTCTCGCCGTCGGGGGAGAAGGCGGGGGTACCCTCGTCGCCCGCAGTGTTGACGGTTCCGGCGGTGACGGGACGTTGCCACTTGCCTTTCTCGTCTCTGGTCATCATCCAGATGTCGCAGTATTTGGTGCCAGTTATCTTACTCTTTTCGTCCCCTTCGGCTTTGTCGTTGGAGGTGGTGAAATAGAGAATTTCGTCCTGCTGTCCCCAGATGGCGGGGGAGAAGTCGGCCCGCCGGCCGTTGACGAGCGGGAACCTGGAGATTTCGTATCGAGAACCGTCCTGACGCCAGCGTTCAGCATTGAGGGCCCCGAGGCGTCCGGAGAGAGCCACGGAATGGGTTGGATAGAGGGCGATCATGGAGTCGTAGGCAGCTACAGCCTCGAGATAACGTCCGGAGGCGTGGAGGCTCTGAGCGATGTGGAGCCAGATGGCGGTGTCCTGGTAGCCGTAGCGCATGGCATTGCGGAAATCTCCGGCGGCACGCTGGGGCTGCATCAGTTTCTCGTCACAGAGGGCCATGTACCACGAGACCTGTCCCTTGAGTTCTTTCTCGGCGCGTGCGTCGGTTTTACGATAGACACGTTTGAAGACAGAAAGGGCCTCGTAGTACTCTCCGCGGTCGAAGGCTTCTTTGCCTGCAGAGAATTTGGCTGTGTTGCAGCCTGTCAGCACGGACAGGATGAGAAGGGCCAGGAGGAGTATGGGAGTTCGGCGCAAGAGTTTATAATTTAGAGAGGAGAGTTTAGGGCAGTTCTATAGTTTAGAGTGCTGTAATTTTAATACAAAATAACCAAATGTAAAAATATCAGAGGTTGTGTTTACGGAGTTTTCGGAATGCGTTTTTTCGGATTTGGCGTACGCGGTTGCGTGAGAGCCCCATTTCCTCGCCTATTTCAGCCATTGTCATGGGCGAGCCGTTGAAGCCGAAGGATCGGGTGATAACCTCGCGTTCGCGGGGGAGGAGATCCTGCATGGCGCGCTGGATGCGATCCTGATGCATGGGAGAGACGACACGGCTGTCGGCTGCCTCGGCATTCTCGTCCTCGAGGTAGTCGGCGAGGGTGGAACGGTCGTTGCCGCGTGCATCGCTGAGGGAGGCGGCAGCGAGGTCGCGTTCCTTTTGGGCAGACGAGAGTGCATCGCCTATGCTCTGGCGTATCCACCAGACGGCATAGCTGATGAACTGTACCCCCTTGTCAGGGTCGAACTTGCGGGCGGCCTGAATGAGGCCCATGTTGCCTTCGTTGATGAGGTCGAACAGGTCGAGGCCGAGGCCGCGGTACTGAGCGGCAACGGACACGACGAATTTGAGGTTGGCGCGTGTGAGCCGGTTGAGAGCGCTGTCGTCGCCCTGCCGGATGCGGCGCACCAGGGCTAGGGTTTCCTCTTCGGTGAGCCGTTCCTCACTGCCTATCATCTCGAGGTAGCGGTTCACTTCCTCCACCTCCTGCCTCGATGGCCGGTTATTATAGCTGTTGTTCATAGAATGTACGAATTTTGGGGCAAAGATAGCAAACTTTTACGATATCTCCAAATAGAAAACGGAAAAACCGCAAATTTATTGGATTCCGATGCCGATAAATTATAAAAACCGCACCAACCCGGAGGCTGATGCGGCAACAATGAAAAAGCTATTTTACGATTTTACAATTTGGTTCAATAGTGAAATGGTCCGATAAAACTACTTGCTGAGGTCAACTGCGTAGTAGGCTGTCTTGCCCTGCGGATAGACACCGACAATGAACATGACTGGATCCTCGGAGTTGTCGCGACGCGAAGTGAGGGCTTCGGCGATGGCCTTGAGCTCCTTCTCGGAGTTGACGGAGCGGTCGTTGACCTTGAGGATGACAAATCCTTCCTTGATGCCGGCCTTGGCGAAGGCAGAGCCTGACTTGACGCTTTTGACCTTCACTCCGTGGCGTACGCCGTAGCGGAGCTGGTCCTCGCGGTTGAGGGTCGAGAACTCGGCGCCGAGTTCGCTGATGTCGCGTTTCTTGATAACCTCGGTATTGCCCTGGGCATTCTTGAGTTCGACATTGACAGAGGAGGCCTTGCCGTCGCGGAGGTATTCCACGAGCACCTTGTCTCCGGGACGGTGACGTGCCACCTGTTCCTGAAGTTGTGAGGTGGTCTTGACAGCATTGTGGTTGACGGCGGTGATAACGTCGCCCTTCCGGATACCTGCGGCTTCGGCTGCACTGTTCTCGCTGACATCGTCCACATATACGCCTTCAGAAACGGAGAGACCCTTTTCCTTGGCGAGCTGGGCATCGACGTTGCGTATGACGACTCCCAACATGGCGCGCTGGACGGCGCCGTACTGGCGGAGGTCGGTGACCACCTTTTGGACAATGCTGGAGGGCACGGCGAAGGAGTAGCCGGCGTAGTTGCCCGTCTGGCTGTAGATGGCCGTATTGATGCCTACGAGTTCACCGGCAGTATTGACTAGGGCACCGCCAGAGTTGCCGGGATTGACGGCGGCATCGGTCTGGATGAAAGATTCGATGCCCATCTGTCCGTTACCCATGCCGAGGCTGCGTGCCTTGGCCGACACGATGCCGGCAGTGACGGTGGAGTTGAGCATGAAGGGGTTGCCTACAGCGAGCACCCATTCGCCGACCTTGAGGGCATCGCTCTCGCCAAAGGGAATGGTGGGGAGGTCGTTGGCCTCAATCTTGAGGAGGGCGATATCCGTGCTGGGGTCCGTTCCGACGAGGGTAGCTGTAAACTGACGCTGGTCGTTGAGCGTTACGGTGAGTGTGTCGGCTCCATCGATGACGTGGTTGTTGGTGACAATGTAGCCGTCCTCGCTGATGATGACGCCAGAACCGTAGCCTTCCTTGGTCTGGGGCTTCTGCTGTTGCTGGCGGCCCTGATAACCGAAGAAGTACTCGAAGAAGGGATCCATCGACTGATAACGCTGCTGAACGGTCTGTACGTTCTTGACGCCGACGACCGCATTGACGGTCTTCTCGGCAGCCTTGGTGAAGTCGTTGTCGGTGACGGAAGCGTGACTTACAGTATTGAAATATCCGACACTGGTGACGTTGGAATCATTGTTCAGGGCCAGGTTGTCCTGAGCATTTGCATGGTCTGTGCGGGCCAGGAACCAATACGTTCCAAAGGCTGTAGCTGCGCTCACCAACAGGGTGGCGGCGAAGGTTTTGAAATTAGTGTTCATAACTTATATCTTAAATTAAATGTTATTGTTTTGTCGTTTTTTCGACTGCAAAGATAACACTTAGTTTTGGATTTAAGTTAAAATTTAGTCAAGATTTAACATTTCTTCCTCAAAAACGGGCAGTTTTAAAAGGATTTAAACCCATTCGTTGAGAAATTTCTCACTCAACGGGCAGTTGGAGATCCTCGTCGGGATTGGGAATTCTGGCTTTGCGCGGATTCTCGCGTGCACCGTAGGAGAGAAGTTTGTGGGCGGCGGTGGGAAGGGACTTGCCGCCTGGAGCCGTCGTGGTCTTGAGATCCTGGAAGGCGTCGTGCACCTTGTCGAAAGTCTTCTCGAGGGCAGAGAGACGGGTGTAGAAATCCTGGGTACGTTCGATGATGACGTTAGCCGCCTCCATCATTTCGTGCTGGTTGGTGAGCTGGTACATGTTCTTCCAGGCGAGGTCAAGCACGCGGAGGAGGGCATAGAGGTTGGCCGACCCAGTGATGAAGACTCCTTTGTTATATGCATCCTTCCAAAGCGTGGGATCGTTGGAGAGGGCAAGTTGAAGGGCGCCCTCCGAGAACATGTACATGACGACGATGTCGATGCGCTGGTGGTCGGTGGCGATATAGCGGGAGTAGTTCTTGCGGGCCAGTTCGTCGGCATGGCGGCGCACCGACGCGATATGGGCCTTGAGAGCGAGGGCACGTGCGTTTTCGTCATCGCTGTTGCAGTAGTTTTCATAGTCCTTGATGGACATCTTGGAGTCGATGATGATGTCGCGTTTGTCGGGGAAATGGAGGATAACGTCGGGCTGGAGGCGGTGTCCCTCCTCGGTCTTGACGGTCTCGCGGGTGAGGGGATCCTCCATTGTTTTCTGGGTTTCGAACTGTTCGCCCTCGGTGAACCCCATGTCCTGAAGGAGCTGGGTGAGGCGCATCTCTCCGAAATTTCCCTGCGTCTTGTTTTCGGAGGTGAGGGCGTTGGCGAGACGGTCGGCGCTGTTGCCGAGATTGAGGGTCTGCTGGAGGGTGAGTTTGATTGCCTCGTCGAGACGGGTGATGCGGGAGGTGTTCTCCTTGTCGCTCCTGTCGACAAAGGCGCGCAGATCGTCTATATTCTTTTGGAAGGGCGTGAGCAGCGATTCGAGCCGTTTCTGGTCGATGTCGGTGAGTTGCTGGGAACGCCTGTGGAGCATTTCCTCGGTGGCGGCCTTCATCTCGGCCACGGTGGCCTTGAGCTGACGGTCGAACTGTTCACGCAGGAGGTTCTCCTGCTTCTCTGCAGTATGCCGGGCCTCCTCGCGGACTTCGTTCACGCGGACAACGGCATCCCGTTTCGCCTGAAAGTAGAAGACGGCGAAGATGACCGTGGACGAGAGGAGGGCGGCAATGATGATGAAAAGTAGTGTTTGCATGCTGCAAAGATACAAAAAAATGTATTAAAAAAAGGGTGAAAGTGTCTAAAAAAACAAAAACTTCGGCCCAAAACGAAAAAAAGTCCGAAAAGATTTGGAAATGTCCGAAAAAATGCTTACTTTAGCACCATCAAATTGATAATAAGTACACGAAACCGATGGATAAGACGATAGCTTCCTTTTTGGATTATATCAGGTACGAAAGAAATTATTCGGAACTTACGCGTACTAGTTATCAGGATGCTCTTTTACAGTTTGAAGACTTCTCGAAACGGGAGACCGGCAGTTTCTCGCCGCAGGCCATCGACCTGAACACAGTGCGTCTCTGGATGAAAGCCATGATGGAAGACCGTCATGCGCCGTCCAGCATCAAGCAACGTGTGTCGGCGCTGAGATCCTACGTGCGTTTTCTGCGTAAACGCAGCATCCTCGACCGTAATCCGCTGGAACTGCTTCGGGTGCCCAAAGTGCCGAAGAAGCTGCCATCATGGGTCACGGCGGAACAGATGGACGCGGTGATTGATGCCGCCGACTACGACGATGATTTCGAAGGACAGCGCGAACGTCTCATTATTGACATGCTCTACCAGACCGGGGTGCGCCGGGCCGAACTGCTGGGGCTGCGCGACAGCGACATCGATCTGGGTGGAAGGCAGTTGAAGGTACTGGGCAAAGGCAACAAGGAACGACTGATTCCCTTCGGCCCCGAACTGGAAACGCTGATACGGCATTATCTTGAGTTGAGACGCCGCGAAGTGGCGCCCGGTACGACCGAACGGTTTCTGGTGGACGGAGACGGCAATCCCCTCAAGTCTCAAAAACTATATAATATTGTTCGCGCGAGACTGGGAGAGATTCCGACGCTGGCCAAACGGAGCCCGCACGTACTGCGCCACAGCTTTGCCACCGCCATGCTGACCTCCGGCGCCGACCTGATGGCAGTCAAAGAACTGATGGGCCATGCGAGCCTCGATTCGACAGAAGTCTATACGCACATTACTCCTCAGGAGATATTATCTAATTACAAACAGGCTCATCCCCGAGCCACAAATTTCAAAAAGAAAGGAGATTGATCTATGGAAATCACCATTCAATCCGTCAATTTTGACACAAGTGAGAGTGTAAACGCCTACATCCGCAAGAAACTGGGTAAGCTGGAACGCTTTGCCGACAACATCCGTGCCGCCGAGGTTCAGCTTAAGGTAATCAATGCGACCGACAAGTCCAACAAGGAAATCGGTATTAAGCTGCTGGTGGGCGACCAGAGCATATATGTATCGAAGACCGCTGAGATTTATGAGGATGCCGTATCGCAGGCAACCGAGGCTCTGGAACGTCAGTTGAAACGCGCAAAAGAGAAAAAACAGGGCTGATTTGCTAACGAAAGACAGCAAAAAACGGCGTTTTTGAAAAAAAATGCGCCAAAATACAAAAAAAGTCCCCGAAAAATTTGTGTGTTTGAAAAATAAGTGTTATCTTTGCACCCGCAAATCTCACGATGTGGCTCATGAGAAGCTCTCGAAGAGTTTGTGGGTGCATGCGACTTTGGCGCAACGATGGAGGTAAGGCGCCAACGCTCCACACTCAGACTTGCGGTAATAGCTCAATTGGTAGAGTGTCAGCCCTCCAAGCTGAATGTTGCGAGTTCGAGTCTCGTTTACCGCTCAAAATTATTGCCGTTTTAGCTCAGTGGTAGAGCACATCCTTGGTAAGGATGAGGTCTCGGGTTCAAATCCCGAAAACGGCTCTTTTTTGTTTTTCTTCAGATCCCGAATCAATTCGGACACAAACATTTACAATTTAAAATATATAAGATTATGGCAAAAGAACAATTTGACCGTTCGAAACCGCACGTAAACATTGGTACTATCGGCCACGTTGACCACGGTAAGACGACCTTGACCGCAGCTATCACTGCTGTGCTCGCAAAGAAGGGCCTCTCTGAGGTTAAATCCTTCGATCAGATCGATAACGCTCCTGAAGAGAAGGAGCGCGGTATTACAATCAACACCGCACACGTTGAGTATCAGACGGCAAATCGTCACTATGCTCACGTTGACTGCCCCGGCCACGCTGACTATGTGAAGAACATGGTTACGGGTGCTGCACAGATGGACGGCGCTATCATCGTAGTTGCTGCTACTGATGGTCCCATGCCCCAGACTCGTGAGCACATCCTTCTGGCCCGTCAGGTAAACGTACCCCGTCTCGTTGTGTTCATCAACAAGTGCGATCAGGTTGATGATCCTGAAATGCTTGACCTCGTTGAGATGGAAATGCGTGACCTCCTCGCTCAGTATGACTTCGAGGATGACACCCCGTTCATTCGCGGTTCTGCCCTCGGTGCCCTCAACGGTGTGCCCGAATGGGAAGAGAAGGTAATGGAGCTCATGGATGCTGTTGATAACTGGATTCAGCTTCCTCCCCGTGCTCTTGACAAGCCCTTCCTTATGCCTGTCGAGGATATCTTCTCTATCACCGGTCGTGGTACTGTTGCCACCGGTCGTGTTG
>CAJOOX010000191.1 GCA_905236195.1 uncultured Bacteroidales bacterium | reverse complement strand
TCGAAGAATGGGTATAAGCGATGGGGGTTGTGCGGGACTCTCCGTTTTCGTAGCCGAAATCAGCGCCCGAATCCTCATACAGGTCGAAGTGCGACGACCCTCCCTTAGTCTTAAACGCATAAACATTGACAATGAGCTTGTCCAGCGGTCTGTCTACGTATTCTCTTGATTCCGTAGAAGGCACAATGCTTCCGGCCGCAACATAGAGAGGGAAGCTGAATATGTCGGAGAGTCTCTCGACCGTCCCGCCTCCGACTAAGTATTCACCACTGAAGAAGTCATACCATCCGCCCGAAGGAAGCCACAGAGAAGTATGCGTAGAGCCGTGCTGTCCGTCTCCCGAAGGACTGGTGACCGGAGCAACCAGGAAGGCGTCTCCAAATTTGTACTGACTATAGGTGTATGCTTCATCCGACTCGGGGTAATCAATATACATTCCTCGGCATAGAGGAGTGCCCTCGACGTTGGCAAGGTGCATATAACTATAGATGTAGGGATTGAGAGAAGCCCTCAGCCTTATCGATTCGCTTATGGACTTCCCGGCGGTAGGCCCCCAGCTCCAGGGCAGACGTGAGCCGCCGTCCCAGGCAAGTCCGCCTGTCTTCTGGGGGTACCAGAAGATATCTTTTTTGGCGTGGAAACGCATCACGGGAGAGAATGCCCCGAACTGGCACCAGCGCGCAAACATTTCTGCGTCGGGGATGTATCCGTCGACACCCTGCGGCATATAACCGCCTATGTCGTGAGACCACCAGACAAGGCAGTTAGCGCCTTTGACCGTGACCTCCAGTTCCCGACAGAGTGTCGCCCATGTGGCGTAAGCATCCCCCGAGAAAGCGGCTGGGTAGCGGTGGTTGCAGAGCGTATAGTTCTGCTGACGGTTGAGCACAAAAGGCCGTTTGCCGGTGTCCTCGCTCAAATAACGGTTGTAGAGTTCGGCCGAATAGATGGAATTGGCTCCGTCCACCCAATGGAAATCGAAGCCGTCGGCAATCATCTGCTTGAGATAAAGGTCATAGAACGCCTTGAAATGGCGCTCGTTTCGTGTGTCATACTGGACGACCTTCTTATCCGGCTCAAAGGATGGACCGGGGACGACGGACGACTCATAATCGAGCCCAGCCGCCTTGCAGAACTCCCTGACTTTGGGATCATAGCGCCAGATACAACCAGAATGGTGGTTGAATCCAACTTTGATGTGCATCGCCTCAGTGCTGTCGAGAAACTCCTTCATATCCGGGAAGTTGGAAGTGTCGTAGCGGTAGCCGTACCAATTGTCTACGTGCCAGCACATATCCAGGATGACCGCATCCAGGGGGATGTCCCTGCTGCGAAAGCCCCCGATAATATCGTAATAGTCTTTGTCGGTGTAGTCCTTCCACCGGCTCCATATCAGGCCGGTAGACCATTTGGGAAACATCGGCACCCTGCCCGCTATTGCAGTGAAGTCACGGAATGCATTACGGTAGTCGTGGCCATAGAAAAGGACAACAAGCTCGTCAAAACGGTCGCCGGGTTCGTACTTGGCAAGTTCGTCCCTGGTATGCCGCAGGACGGTAAAGCCCCTGCGGCTGAGGAGTCCGTTGTCCGGGGTCGGGTGGTGGAAATGTGACGAGGTAATGTCGTTCTGCTCGGAGTAGCACTCCTCTCCGTCGCAGTTGTCGAGAGCACCGACCATTCCGCCAAGGTTCTGAAGGTCGGGATCAGTGATGTTGGCAGTTTTTCCCTTTACTCCGATTCTTCCTTCCTCGAATGACTTGGATGGAGATACAATGATCTCCAGATCCCCCGTTGCCACGACAAACGACCCGCCTTTGTTCCTCACCGAAAAGCTGACCGGCGCGGAAGGAATAGCCGTTATTCCAAGGTCGGCAACAGTCTCGTGGAAAGTATAATTTTCTCCCTCTTTGACCATAAAGGAGGTCGGGGAAAGCAATGTGATGGATGTGTTTTCAAACTGAACGGTGTTGCCGTCCACCTTCCATTGCGATGCATCGTCGCAGCAAGCGGGGAGAAGGAACGGCAAAACTGCCAATAACAGAATTCTTCTTTTCATCCGGCTGTCAGGATAGAGGTTTGAAATGAACGGCCGCTCCGCCTCCGGATACCATATTCAACGGAAGAGAGTCGCCGCGTTTGATCTTAATGTGCTTTTTCTGAAGATGATCAGGAATCTCGAACGAATCGGAAGCATCGCAGAAGATCTCGGCATCATAGATTACGCCTTCCTCAAGGAAGTCCGTGGGGACCGAAAGACTGCGCTTCCGGGAATTGTTGATTGCTCCCATCCACCAGTCGGATCCGCTCCTGCGCGCCACGCAGACATATTTCAGCACTTCTGCCGAAGGCACCCTGGTCTCGTCCCAGGTGCACGGAACTTCCCTGATGAATTCGAATCCAGGCTGGCCCAGATAGGCCTCGGGGTAATCACAGACCATACCAAGATAGCTCTCCAGCACCACGTACATTCCGAGCATATGGCTACGCGTACACATCACGAGCGGACGCTGGTAGCGAATCTCAAAATCATCGCGGTTTACGGCCCGGAAACCACCCAGATGGTAGTCTGTCGCTCCGGCCAGAAGCCTCGTGAAAGGAATCGCTATGTCGAGGTCGGGACCCATATCGGTGGACCATTTGAAACATTCGTAGTTTCTGGTGCCCTCCCTGGTGAATTCGTTGGGGTAAGTGCGGTTGAGGCCGGAGGGCTTGCAAGCACCGTGGAATTGGATGAAAATGCCGTGTTCGGCAGACTTTCGGAGTATCTCTTCCTGGATACGGATCATCTCCTGGTCGTCGCGGTCCATAAAGTCGACCATCATTCCTTTGACGCCCCAGCTCTCAAACAGCGGAAGTGCCTCGTCTATCTGATTGTAGAACGGCCTCCAATTGACCCAGAGATGGAGACCAACTCCCTTTGAGGCCGCATACTTGCCGATATAGTCCATATCAAGCGTGCGTATGGGCTTGGTCACATCGGCTGTCGGGTCCGGATTGCTGAAGTCCATCGCAGGGTCGTAGTACCACGGCTGCTCTGCATAGCCGTAGATCGAGTGGTACTGCAGGCCGGCATCGGCTACAAAGTCGATATAGTATTTGTTGGTCATAAAATTGTTCCCGGCCATAAAGGTCGAATCGGGAACAATGTTGCCGTTCCACCAGGTGAAGGTGGTCTTTCCGGGGCGGATCCAGGATGTATCCTCCACGGCACACGGGTCATTGAGGTCTGTCAGGAGGTTGGCTTCTATCAGAGCTCCGGGCCTGTCGCCGATGATGAAAGTTCTCCAGGGCGTTTTGTGGGGAAGCACAGCCTTGACCTTCTGTTCAGTCTGCCCGGGAAGCGGAGAGAGTTTGTCTACAAGATGACCGTCAACATAGGAGAGATAAGAGCCGGCGTAGTCCTTTACGGCAGCTTCGGTGATGGCCATATAGACATTGTCGGCGAAGCAGAAAAGGGTTGGCATCTCCATCAGCTCTCCTTCGGCGAGTCCGGAATAGTCGGACAGATTATAGAAACCTTCGTGGGAAGTCGTATACGACCCCAGATACATAGTAAGCACCTTGGGATCACCCGCGACATCGAAAGTGGTCAGTTCGTCTGTGAGACAATACCGCTTCCATCCCTTCTGGACGGGGAATTCATAACGGAACCCCACTCCGGAGTTGAATGC
>CAJOOX010000190.1 GCA_905236195.1 uncultured Bacteroidales bacterium | reverse complement strand
ATATCGAAATATCGAAATCCCGAAAAAAAGACAAAAAAACTCCCGAAAACAACAACCCTTATGAGCGACAAAAAAGAATTGGAAGTTTCCGCGATTGAGAACGGAACCGTCATCGATCATATTCCCGCCGAAGCCACCTTCAAAATCGTACAGATTCTCGGGCTTTACGAGTGCGACAGCGCAATCACTATCGGCAACAATCTCAACAGCAAGACCTTGGGAAAGAAAGGCATCATCAAGGTGGCCGACCGCTTTTTCCCGGACGAGGTAATCAACCGCCTGGCGGTGATTGCCCCGAATGTGACCCTCAACATCATCCGCAATTATCAGATTGCCGAGAAAAAATATGTGAAATTTCCGAAGATTATCCGCGGAGTGGTGAAATGCAGCAATCCCAAATGCATCACCAACCATCAGCCCGTACAGACCAAGATGGAGGTGTTCGACGCCGACCTCAAATCGCTGCGATGCTGCTATTGCGAGCGCGTGATGAGGCACGAAGAGATTGAACTGCTCTGAAGATTCACCCTACCCTCCTTAAAAAAGGCGGATGTTCTGATTAAGACGAACAACAAAACCCCGGCCAAACGGTCGGGGTTTATTAACGCGTATCAATGGCAATTGCCGCAGTTGCCGTCACACCGGCCGCCCGACCGGTGGTCTTTTTTGAACCGGAAGCCCAGCACCAAGGCGACCAGCAGAATCACAACGCTAAGCGCCAACCAGGACTGCCAGTTCATAGACAAAGAAGGATACTATCCAGGCAATGACACATTGCAGGAAAATGATGCCCAGCATCGACCGGACTCCAAGTTCCCTGCGAATGGAGGCCATAGCTGCCACACACGGTGTATAGAGCAGACAGAACACCAGGAAAGAGTAAACCGATGCGGTGGACAGGAGTGCGGTGATGTCGAAATTTCCGTAGAGCACCTCGAGGGTGGAGACGACACTCTCCTTGGCCATGAAGCCCGACACCAGGGCTGTGGCCATGCGCCAGTCGCCGAATCCCAAGGGATGGAATACCGGAGCGATATAGCTCGAAATGACAGCTAGCATCGAATGGCTCTGGTTGTCAATCACATTGAAGCGGAAGTCGAACGTCTGGAGGAACCAGATGACAATTGTGGCCAGAAAGATGACCGTGAAGGCACGCTGGAGGAAGTCGCGTGCTTTGTCCCACAGCAACCGCAACGTGTTTTTAAGGCCCGGCATCCGGTAATTGGGCAATTCCATCACAAACGGAACGGGCTCGCCCTTGAACAGCGTGCTCTTGGAACAGAGGGCAAACAGGACGCCCACCACTATACCTATTATATATAAGGAGAGCATGATGAGCCAAGCCCGCTCGGGGAAGAAGGCCGCACAAAAGAAGGCATAGATGGGCAGTTTGGCCGTGCATGACATAAACGGCACCATCAGAATCGTCAGTTTGCGATCACGGTCGGAAGGAAGGGTGCGCGACGACATCACGGCAGGCACCGAACAGCCGAAACCGATCAGCATGGGTACGATGCTTCGTCCGGAAAGTCCGATTTTGCGAAGGAAGGAATCCATCACAAACGCCACGCGGGCCATGTAGCCGGAATCTTCCAGCATCGAGAGGAAGAAGAAGAGGGTCACGATGAGCGGGACAAAAGAGGCAACCGTGCCGCATCCGGCAAGAACACCGTCCACAATGAGCGACCTGACCACACTGTTCACCTTCCACTGGGTCAACTTGTCGCCGAACCAACTGTTGAAATTGCCGATCCATTCGTCCAGGAGATCCTGTAGCGGAGTTCCGATGACAAAGAACGTCAGCCAGAAGACAAGCGCCATGATGACAATAAAGGCCGGAACGGCGGTCCATTTGCCGGTCAGGATGCGGTCGATACGTTCAGAACGCACGCGCTGAAGCGAAATTTCCGGCTTCACGACACACTTGGCGACAACTTTGCGGATAAACGAGAACCTCATGTCGGCAATCGCGGCGGAACGGTCCAGACCGCGCTCTTTCTCCATCTGCAGAATCAGGTGTTCGATGGTCTCTTTCTCATTCTGGTCGATGTGGAGCTGGGCTTCGATGTCGCTGTCGCCCTCAATCAGTTTGGAGGCAGCAAACCTCAAAGGGATATGATATTTCTGGGCATGATCCTCGATGAGATGCATCACTGCATGGATGCAGCGATGCACGGCGCCGCTGTGGTCTTCCTTGCTGCAGAAATCCTGCACCAGGGGCGGCTCCTGATATTTGGCCACATGGATGGCATGTTCGACCAATTCCTCCACACCCTGTCCGTTCTTGGCCGAACAGGGGACGCAGGGAATGCCCAGGAGTTTCTCCATTTCGTTCACATAGACGGAGCCCTCATTGGCTGTCAGCTCATCCACAAAGTTCAGGGCCAGCACCATCGGAACATCCAGTTCCATGAGCTGGAGGGTAAGATAGAGATTCCGCTCGATATTGGTGGCATCTACAATATTAATCAGAGCCTTTGGATGGGAGCCGAGAATGAAACGCCGCGACACAAGTTCCTCGCTGGAATAGGGTGACAGACTGTAGATGCCGGGCAAATCGGTCACGCGGGTATGGTGGTGGTTGAGAATCGTTCCGCTCTTCTGTTCAACTGTCACGCCGGGGAAATTGCCCACATGCTGGTTGGCGCCGGTCAGCTGGTTGAACAGTGTGGTCTTGCCGGTATTCTGGTTACCCACCAGCGCAAACGTGAGCCGCGTTCCCTCCGGCAGGGGATGTTCAGTTACTTTGTCGTGGTATTTGCCGCCCTCGCCCAATCCCGGATGCTCCATCTCGTATTCCGGTTCAATCTGAAAATTCCTATTGTCGGCAGCAGGCTTCTTCCCGGCGGCATTGTCGGCTTTCACAACCTCTATGCAGGCTGCATCTTCCCGACGCAGCGACAGTTCGTAGCCGTGGATCTCAATCTCCATGGGGTCGCCCATCGGGGCATATTTCACGACCCTCACCTCAGTCTCAGGCAGAATACCCATGTCGAGAAAGTGCTGACGTAAAGCACCCTCTCCTCCTACTTTGGCAATCACAGCCCATTGTCCTCTCGGCAATTGGCTAAGGCTCAAAATCTTCTGATTATTCATTTATTTGCTTTTTATCGGATGCAAAGATACACCAAATTTTCATGGCAAACAATACCCAATAATGGGTATCCGTCGGAAAAGGGCCGAATTATCTGCCTCTGACGCCTTTGGAAAGGCGCGGCAGCACGAGTTCGAAATCCACTCCATTGGTGGTGGGTTCATTACTTTTGGACGTTTCAATCAGACATTGGGCCACGAATCGGGAGGCACGTTTCACACTCTTGGCAAAAGGCACACCGTTGACCACATCCGCTCCAATCACCGCAGCGAAAACATCGCCCGTACCGGAACGCATCTGATTGACCAAATGCTGTCGCTGCATAGTCAGGTTTCCGCCATGCGGATAGACCGCATTTCCAATCCAGTTCTCGCCTATCCGGATGCCCGTAATGACAAGGTCTTTGGCACCCAGGTCGTGCAGTTTTTGGGCAATCTCGTCCAACTCCGAACGTCTCCACACCTGCTGGTAGGGCGTTCCGGTGAGGAGACAGGCCTCGGTGATATTGGGTGTGAGAATGTCGGCATAAGCCACGAGACGTTTCAGGTCCTTGGCCAACCGGGGGGTAATCGTCGGATAGAAATGACCGTTGTCACCCATAACGGGATCTACGACATAGCGGGTTCCGCGTTTGTGGAACGAACGGAAAAAGTCTTCCACGATACCGATCTGACGTGCAGAACCGAGGAATCCCGACATGATGGCGTCGAACCTCAGATCGAGTTTCTTCCATTCGGCGATGTAGGAGGGCATGTTGCGCGTTTCGTCTTCGTGCCAGAAAGAGGGAAAGCCCGTATGGTTCGAAAATATAGCCGTCGGCAACGCACAGCCCTGCACCCCAAGATGACTGACGATGGGGAGAATCACGGAAATGGAACAGCGTCCGAATCCGGAAAAATCATTGATGATGGCTATTTTTTTCGACATTTCGGTTGCGAAGATAGCGTATTTTTGGCAAACAAGCAAAAGAAACGCCGCAAAAAAATGGTTTCGGAGGACAAAAAGGGAGAAAAAAGGGTTAGATTTGGGTCAAAAACATGTTTTTTGATACGATTTTTTGTTAAAATATTTCCCAGTTCAAAAAAAAATAATTATCTTTGCAAACCTAAAAAAGCATTCTTTTTTATAACTCCTTTTTTATAAATTATCATAACACTTAACTTTAAAAAAACAATTTGCTAGTATGAAACCATGCATTTTGAAAGGCATGAGCAAGAGCTTGCTGCTGACACTCGTCGCATTTGTGATGAGCGCCGCAGTTTCTTTTGCCCAGACCAAGACAGTCAAGGGTTCTGTAACGGACGCAACTACGGGCGAAAGCATCATCGGTGCCAACGTTGTGGTTGTGGGTACCACTCACGGTACGATGACAGACATCGACGGTAATTTCACGTTGAACAATGTCCCCGAAAACGGAACGCTGCGAGTGTCCTACATCGGATATGCCTCCCAGGAGGTATCTGTTGCGGGCAAGTCTTCATTCAACTTCTCCCTCAAGGAAGAGGGCGAGGACCTCGACGAGGTGGTCGTTGTGGGTTACGGTACGCAGAAGAAGGCCGATCTGACCGGTTCTGTGTCTATCGTTGACGCCGACGCCATGAAGAAAGTTTCCAACTCTAACATCTCTACGATGCTGGAAGGTAAGGTCTCGGGTGTGTCAATTACTACCGACGGCCAACCCGGTGCCGATCCTGCTGTGCGCATCCGCGGTATCGGTTCGTTCGGTTCCACAGCTCCTCTCTATGTTGTGGACGGTGTGCCGATGGGAACCTCCATCCGTGACTTCTCCCCCAACGACATCGCTACCATCCAGGTGCTCAAGGATGCCGCCGCAGGTGCCATCTACGGTTCGCGTGCAGCCAACGGTGTGATTATCATCACCACCAAGGCCGGTAAGAAAGAACAGCCCCTGAAGGTGGATTACAACGGATATTTCGGCTGGGATGTTATCTCCAGCGGTGTATATGACGTGATGAATGCCGACCAGTACAGCCAGTACATGGGCGAGGCCAGTGCCAACGCAAGCACGCCCATCCCCGGCGGTTACAGCTACGATGCCGCCACGGGCAAATACCGCTTCCAAGACAACACCAACACCGACTGGTTCAAAGAAGTGTTCAAAACCGGCACGCGCCAGAATCACAATGTGAACTTCAGCGGCGGCGGCAAGAACAATACCTACAACATCGGTCTCGACTATTTCAAACAGAACGGTACTCTCGAAGGAGCCGGCCCGAACTACGAACGCTACACAGCCCGAATCAACAACGATTTCGAGGCTAAGTTCATCAAGTTCCATGTGTCTGCCGTCTATTCCCACAGCAGCCAGGACGGTATGGGTCTCTCGAATGCTTCCGAATATGTGCAGGGACTTTACGGCGACGTACAGAACGTGCTGAAGAGTACGTTGCTCATGCAGCCTACAATCAAGGCCTACGACGAAAGCACCTGGGTTCTTGACGACAAGGTGGGCTCCGCATCCTCCTACAATTATGATGCCTATGGATACGGTGTCTATTATGATGCCATTCACGGCGACATTTCGTCTTCGAACCCCTTGCTGGTCAACAACAAACTGACCCGCAACACGCTGGTGGACCGTTTTGTGGGCACTGCTTCGGCTGATGTCGACCTCTTCAAGATGTTCAACACGGAGTTCAAGAACCACAAACTGAACTATAAGATCAACCTCTCCTACTCGACCACCGAGGCCAAGGACAAGACCTGGATTTCGGCCTGGATTCAGTCGAACCGCGTTTATCTTGACAAGACGAACGAAACCCTCACCAAGACCAGCCGTCACTATACGGATGCCCTGATTGAGAACACCCTCACTTACGACGGCAAGATCGGCGACCACAACATCAACCTTGTGGTGGGCCAGACCTTCGAACGCGAAGGCACCAACATTCTGACAGGATGGGCCAAGAACTTCACCGAGCCCTACTTCCTGCAGCTTCAGAACGGCAACGACACCTATTCTTCGAGTGAAGAATACAAGCACACACTGGCTTCGTTTATCGCCCGTCTGAACTACAATTACGCCGACCGCTATCTGCTCTCCGCCATTGTACGTCGCGACGGCAGTTCCCGCCTCACCAAGGATATCCGCTGGGAGACCTTCCCCTCGGTTTCTGTGGGCTGGCGTATCGACAAGGAGCCTTTCTTCAATGTGGATGAGAATCTCATCAACCTGTTGAAGATCCGCGGTTCTTACGGTGAACTCGGTAACGAGAACATCGGCGAATACCAATATATGGCTACTATGGCCCGCAACAACATGACCTACTCGTTCAACGGCAAGCCTGTCACAGGTTCGGCCATCTCGACGTTCGTCAACGAAAACATTGCCTGGGAAAAGAAGAAGACCACAAACGTGGGTATCGACCTCGCAATGTTCAACAACCGCTTGGAATTTACCGCCGAATGGTATAAAAACAAATCTCAGGATCTGCTCTACGGAGTGCCCGTGCCCAGTTCGACAGGTGTTTCCAATACTTCTGTGACAATGAATGCAGCATCGATGGAGAACTCCGGTTTTGAATTCTCTGTCAGCTGGCGCGACCGCCTTCCCTTCGGCCTTAAGTATGATGTGAGCGCCAACCTCTCGACCCTCAAGAACAAAGTCACCTCGCTCGGCTTCGGCACCGATTCCTACATCACCGGCGCCTACAAGACCGAGGTGGGCGAAGAAATCGGCAAGTTCTACGGCTGGGTATATGAAGGTATCGCACGCACGCAGGAAGACCTCGCTAACCATGCAGCCCAGCAGGGCGCCAACGTGGGCGACTGCCTCTACAAGGACATCAACAACGACGGCGTGATTGATGCCAATGACCAAACGGTGCTCGAAAGCGGCCTGCCAGCAGTCAACTTCGGACTCTCGCTCCGCCTTGAGTACAAGGGATGGGATCTCAACGTGGCTACCCACGGTGCCCTTGGCTTCCATGTGACCGACGATATCTACAATGCCCTCAATTCCAGCTACGGATATGCCAACAAAGATGTCAATGTGCTCGGCGCCAACAAGTGGTCGGCTGACGGTCTGACCTACACCGGCTCCGTGCCCCGCACCTACATCAGCAACAGCGCTACACTGGCTTGGAACGACCTCTTCTCCAGCCGACAGATTCAGCGCGCAGACTACTGGAAGATTGCAACCGTTGAATTGGGCTACAATTTCCCCGACAAGTGGTTCCACAACTACGTCTCGGGCGTCCGCCTCTATGTGTCGGCCCAGAACCTCGCTACCATCTCAGGCTACAAGGGCTACAATGTTGACTTCGCCGGCGGCACATTTACTCCCGGCTACAACTTCTGCTCGTTCCCGACACCCCGTACATTCATGGTCGGTCTCCATTTCTCATATTAATTTATTTAAAGGAAATACAGTAATATGAAACTATATAAAATTTCCCTGGCTATCCTGTTGGGCCTCGGCGCGCTCACGGCGTGCAACGACGAGCTGGACGTGACCAATCCCAACCAGCAGACAACAGGTACTTTCGGCTTCACATCCGACGATCTGGAGGAATGTGTTATAGCAGCCTACAACCACACCCGAATGGAGGGCACCTTTGCCCGTGTGGGCTATCTATACGATGTGAGCCGCGGCGACGAGGTCTATAACACATCGCCAAACGTCTGGTACACTCCCTATGACGAAATGACGGCTTCCTACACGCTGGAATACACACAGTGGCCCTGGCGTGACTGGTACTACACTATCAATGTCTGCAACTTCGTGATTTCCCGCACCGGACAGGAGGCCGACGAGAATCTCACTGAAACCATGCGTCGTATCAAAGGACAGGTTCTCTTCCTCCGCGGTCTGAGCTACTACACTTTGGTGAACTACTATCAGAACCCTATTCTGATTACAGACTACAACACCTACTCCTCCCTTTCGGGTCTGTACGGAACCAATTCGACCTATTCGGAAGTTCTGGCACAGTGCAAGTCCGACTTTGAACGCGCTCTCAACCTTCTTCCCTCCAAAACGGCAGGCGGAGAATGGGCCAGTGGACGCGCTACAAGCGGTGCAGCTGCAGGCTATCTGGCTCGTGTCCTGATGCAGCAGCACAACTACAGCGAGGCCCTCACCTGGCTCAAGAAGATCATTGCCGGCGACTACGGCACCTATAAGCTGATGGACCGCTACGGCGACAACTTCCAGGAGGGCACAGCCTACGAGAACAACGACGAGTCGCTCTATGAGGTACAGTACCTTGACTACGGCAATCAGGGTACCGACGACGAGTGGACACCAGTCAACACGTCGGCCTACGCTACCCAGGGCTCGGCCGTGGAGTCCAACTTCGGTCCCGGCGACTACGGCGGATGGGCCGACTTGGCCGCCGCTCCCTGGCTCTACAGACTTTTCAAGGCCGAGCGTACCACTGACGGCAAACTCGATCCGCGTCTCTACTGGACACTCGGTACTTATGAGACAGACTGGACGGACAGCTATCCCGAGGGTGGCTATGGCAACATGTGCTATACCGAACAGATGACTGCCGACAATCCCGTTGTGGTCAACACCGCATGGGGCGGCATCCCGATTGCCAAGTGGACAAACTTCCGAACAGGTCTCTACGAAAAAGTTGTCACGGGTCTGCACGATGGTATCAATCTGCGTCTGATGCGCTACTCTGACGTGCTCCTCCGCGCTGCCGAGTGTATCAACGAGGTTTCCGGTCCTACGGACGAAGCCATCGGCTACATCAACCAGGTGCGCAACCGTGCCCATCTCGCCAGCCTTCCCACTACCGGCTGGACGACCGATGCCCTCTTCGAGCAGATCGCCAACGTGGAGCGTCCCAAGGAATTCGGTTGCGAACACGGCCGCGGCCACGATCTCATCCGTTGGGGCTGGTTCTACGACGAGGGCCGTCTCACACAGTTGAAGCAGCACGGAACCTATCGTCGCACAACCGACAAGGCACAGATACTCCAGCCAGTCACTTATGCCGAAACTAAGACCGACGACCTCGTTGTCAGCACCTTCGACCAGTATCTCGAAGGCCACGAATTCATACCTATCTATCAGGGCAACCTCAACGACAACCCCAACCTGAAGGGTAATTCGGCCAACAACAACACTAGTAACAAGGACTCCATCACATGGACCATCCATCCTGTGGTCAGCTCCATTGGCATCAACGAATAATTTAAACAGATTCAATGATTATGAAAAATCAGCATAAATTAGCAAGTTCATTGATGGCAGCTGCCGCTGGGCTCTTCATCCTGACGGGCTGCGAAGGCGGTGACCTCTACAACGTCGATTCGCCCGACTGGATTTCGGCCCGCGTGGATTCAATCAAGGCTGCCAACAGCGCCTCCGGCGACACTGAGATAGACCTCCTGCCCCAGAACGAAGACGTTTACACTGTCGGTGCCACCGACTATTCAAACGGGTTCTGGCAAGCATTCTCCAAGTATTATGTCATTCCCGACGGTGAGAAGTTTCAGGCACAGTTCAACCTGCATCCCAATCCCGATAACGTATATTACAAAAACTGTGTCGTTATCGTGGCCAACGATGTGGATCGCGGCGGCGAAGGTTATCAAGAATACGGTGCCTGGCGCTATGACTTCACCAACGACTCGGTGACCTACAACTCGCAGTGGGGTAACTACCTCTGGTTCAAATATTCGGCCAGCAACATGCCCATGTCGCCCGTCGATAACGTGAGCGAAATCAGCGAGAAGATGGCCGGTCTTGTGACTCTGACTGTCGATCGCTCCAAAGTTGACACCTTCTACATGGAGCTCAACAACGGAGTTGTCAAGAAGACTTACATCCAGCCTTACGTGCTGCCTAACATCAACCCGAACCAAGAGAATACCAACATCCGCATCTTCGTGGTTGTGGACGGCTCCTACCTCGAGTGGGAATCGGCATCGAGCGAGCCCATCGGAGGCTACACCTCGGCTCTCGACAAGCAGCCCATCTCGATGGAGCTCCAGAACGTGCCCGATGAAGTGGGCCTGGGTGCCGACCTCGACAGCGTAATGGCTAACGTGACCGCTCTCGTCACCTACGAGGAAGGTGTAACCAAAGTCGTTACGGCTGAGGATCTCAACTTCACCTCTGTGCCCGACACTGAGACCGAAGGCGAGAAGCTCCTCATTGTCACCTACAACAAGACGTTCAAGGGTGAAAATGCCGACAAGGCCATCACCGCCACGGCTACATTCAAGGTTGTGCTCGAAATCATCGGTATCGAAATCACAGTCAAGCCTGCCCACACCACCTATTACTATCTCGTGACTGATGCCACCTCCGATCTCTCCGACCGTACGCTGGCATTCGATCCCACGGGCATGGAGGTGACGGTTACCTACGCCAACGGCGCAACGGCAGTGATTGACAACAGCAAGCTTGTCCTGCCCGTTGTGAATGCCGAAGTGGGCACACAGACTGTCGCCATAGCTACCCAGAACGGAATCTCGACCAACATCGATATCAATGTAGCCGAATCCGAGGCAATAGATGTAATCTACGATGTCAAGGAACTCGGCGCAGCCGACAACTCGACCGGCTGGTGGAGCGCATTCTCGCCCGACACGAAGATTGAGCCCGGCAAGAGCGCTGTGGTCACCTTCACCAACTATGCAGGCGGTTCCAACTGGAACAACTATGTAGTCATCCTCCGCAACGCCGCCCTCGCCGAGTACGCTGTGGTACGCTCTGACAACTACGGTTGGGGCAATGGCTATGCTGCCGCCCGTCTGGGCCGCGACGCAAGCGACTGGGGTGAATGGCTCGCTGCCATCAACGGAGCCAACGTCATGGTATCCATCACCAACTGTAACAACGGCACGGTGGATGTACAGGCAGATTTCGTCGGTGCCGACGGCACCTACTATTTCCAGTACTACCTGGGCATTAACACCGTTGATGTGGACGACCTCTTCTTTGCGTTCACCGTTGACGGAAGCCACTTGGTGTTCGATTAATCCTTCATCAACCATAATCCGGGGCGGGCGGTCAACTACCCGCCCCGTTTTTCCCCTTTTATTCCCCTATGAGAAAAATTCTACTATCATTCGTCATCGCCATGACCTGCTGGTTCGCTCCGGCATCGCAGGCCGCCGATGCATCCATCTTCAATGTCACTACGCCCTCGCGTGTCGCAGTCCACGACCCTTCCATTGTGATAGGCTATGTACACGGTGACAAAATCACCGGCGAGAAGGGTGGGGAAAAGGTCTATTACATCTTCGGCTCCCATCGCGACTTCGCCCGCAGTACCGACCTCCAGAACTGGACCAAGATCACCAACAACATCAACACCGACTACCGGACGATCTTTGCCAACGATGCCTCATGGGCCTCACGCGGCACTACGGACACCTACGATGTGACGGGCAATCTGTGGGCACCCGATGTCATCTGGAATCCCACGATGCAGAAATGGTGCATGTACATGTCGGTCAACGGAGACAACTGGTACTCCTCGATCGTTCTGCTCACCGCCGAAAGCCTCGACGGCGACTGGACGCGCGTTGGCACTGTAGTCTATTCCGGCTTTGTCACCACCGACCAGGCCCGGCAGACCGACTTCTTCAAGGTTCACACATCCGACGCGACACTCCCCTCCCGCTACGTCAACGGCGGCGGACGCTATACACTCAACGCTATCGACCCCTGCGCCTTCTTCGACAACGATGGCAACCTTTGGATGACCTACGGCTCGT